>JADFQA010000001.1 GCA_022562055.1 Acidobacteriota bacterium
GTTCTTCGTGGGGTACTGGCCCCCTGGGTGGGGTGACGTAGAGTGGTGGGGGGGTGAGGTGGTGGGCGAGGGTGTCGAGGCGTTGGGCGATCTGGTCGAGGGCGGCGAGTATCGTGCGTTTCCATGCGGCGGGGTAGTGGGTCATTTTGTCTCCGTTCGGGTGGTGAGGGTGACGGTTTGTAGGGCAGTGATGTGGGAGCAGGTACGGGTGCGGGCGGGGCAATCGCAGTGCCAGCCCGACGGGTCGCATCCGACTTTGTAGGTTCCGTGGTCGCCGATGATGGTGGCGGCGATGGTGTCGACGGTGAGGGAACGCACTGTGAGGTGTCCGGTGGCGAGTAGCCGCTTGGCCTTGCTCTCGGTGGTTTCAGTCATTGGGACCCCCCGGGGGTGGTGGGGGTGGCTGTGCCCGGGTGGGGTTCGGTGACGATCTCAGCATCGAAAACTGTGGCGATTTCCTCGCCGCTGAGAAGCGGATCATCACCACGAACTTGCGCACCCTTGGGCGAACTTGCGCACCCATTATGTGTGAGCAACTTCGTGGCTTCGTGATCAAGTTCGGCGACGAGCCGCCAGGACCAGCCACCCTTCATTCCATCTTTTGACGACTCAATGCGCCCCTCCCGGCGAAGCTCGGAACGGGCGCGGACGGCGGTTCCCTCCGACACTCCCTCCGCTTTGACGAGGCGAACGAGGGCGGTCCACCGTTCGTCCGATTGACTTAGGGCGTCGACGATGACTTCGCGGGCGATGTCCCTCTCGCTCCGGTCGGCGTCGGGTTCGGCGTCGGTGAGGAGGTCACTTGCCTGCGCGGTTGTCTCACCCAGCCACACGAACCCCGAGGTGTTGATGTCGCCACCCGCGCGATCTTGGATGGTTCGACTCTCGATCTCGAACTTGAGGGCACGAGCGAGCCTGGAGAGGTTCGATTTAACATGCACTAGGTACCGCACTGGCGAGTTGTCGTCGTCGGGGTCGGCAGCGAACAGCAAAACTGATCTAGCGGCGTTGCCGAACGCAACACTTCCGCCGAGGCGGGTTAAGGGGTTCGTTGAGGCTGATTTGTTGAGGTGTGACACTCCGAGTACTGCTACGCCGGTTGCTTCCGCGAGGGCGTGCAGCGGGCCGAGTGCCCTTCGCACCGAGTGGTCGCGGTGCGAGTCAAGGGTGGACGAGAGATGCGCGACCAGGGGATCAAGGACGAGCATCTCCGCCGACTCGGCTTCGATCGCTGTTTCGAGCTCGGCGAGGTCGTCCGGCAGCGTGATCCCGTTCTCGAAACCAGCTTCGACGACCGAAACGAAGTGTATAAGATCGAGGTCGGCTCCGGCTGCGATGAGCCTGGGTACCAAAGTGTGTGATCTCGAATCTTCGACGGTCGCGAAGATCACTGCTGCCGGGGATCGGCCAAGCTGGCCGCGCGAAACTCTCGCCGCGATTTCACACACCAAGCTCGTTTTGCCGAGTCCACCCGTCCCGATGAGCAGCGTGATCGCTTGTAACGGGATTCTGCCGTCCCAAAGCCACACAGGGGTTTCGGGCGGGATTGCCGATGCCGAGACCAGCCGTAGCCCGTCCCGCTGTTCCGGGACCGCACCAACGGCGGCCTGTTGCGCCTGGTACCGGCTTTCGGCGTCGTCGAGGTACGCGACGGTTTCTGCACCCGTCAAGTACCGGGGTTTATCGTTCACTGTTAACCCGTCCCTCGTGCAGTCTCCGCCAAGCGGCTTTGCGCCGGAGGACGATCTCACTACACGACTCGCAACGCCCAACAGCGCACATACAGCGGCCCGAGTGTGCGGTCCTCTTGCGGCGGGGTCGGCGACTCATGCGTCGGTTCTGGCGCTGCTGCGTCCCCGCCCTGGAGGCACCGGACCGCCGAACACCAACTGCGTGTCGGTAGGTTGCATCAGGTTGCCGCTCTTCGGTGCTTCTCATCGACGCCGAGCACGGCGAGCAACGGCGCTCGGGGAATGAGCAGCCGCCGACCGACACGCAGCACGACAACACCCGCGAGTTCTCCGTCGCGGCGGGCGAGCTGATAGGCAGTGTTGCGGCTCACGCCGAGGAGTTCCGCAGCCTCGGGAATGGTCAGGGTCGCGTTCATCGGGCGCCTGCGATGTCTTCGAGGAGCTTGGCGTAATCTCGGGCGTGGCGGGGTCTGGGGACTCGTGCCCCGTTCTCCCACCGCAGGACCGTGGATTGTGAAACGTCGAGCACCATGGCGACGTCACGGAGTGACAGCCCGGCGGAACGTCGGATAGTTGCACCGGCGGCGCGGATCAGGGTCCGTGCTCGGATCGTCTCAACCAGGTTTCGTGTTGCGTTCATGGCAACACCTTGGCGTACCGGGAACCCTACGTCAAGACCTTAACGTATGCCTTTATCCGGTCAGAGAATCGGGAACCTTCATAGTGTTGCCAAAACATTCCCGATTCGGTAGGGTGGGGGCTATGACGACATTGCCGACGCAACATGCATTCGGGTGGCCCGATCCGTTCACAGGGCCGTGGATGCTCACCGTCCACACTGCCGCAGTAAACGGGCGTATGGAGTGTGTCGGCCTGAGCGTGATGGCGTATGCCGACTCTGGCGACCTTCCGATGGGCAACGTCCCTGGCTCGGATGCGATCGTCAACGGAGAGGACACTGTGAACCGGGTCGAGCCGGTACGAACGTCAACGCTGCGAAGTATCCCCCTCGGCGATCTGATGTCGAAGATCACCCAAGAAGCCATCGACAAGGGACCGGCCCGGATCGAGAGGGTTCAGTGGTCGGATTACGAGGAGGAGCGCCTCGAAGCTGCGAAGGCGTCCACAGCCGGGCGAGGTGGTCGCAAAGGCCACAGCCCGGAACACTACGCCGAGGTAGCCCGGGTGTACAGCGCCGCGTGGGCTCAGGGCGGCTATCCGACAAAGGCTGTCGCCGAGAAGTGGATCGTGGCGAAGCCGACAGCGGCGAAGTGGGTTTCACGGGCGCGGACCCTGGGCCTACTCGAACCGACATCTAAGGGGCGAGCAGGCGGCATCCCCACCCAAGGAGACGACGAATGAGCGAACGCAGACCTAAAGGCACAGGGAACATCCGCGAACGCGGGGGTCGCTTCCAGGCCACCTACTCATACATGGACGCGACGGGCAGACGCCGACTGAGATCGGAGACGTTCGACACCAAGACCGAAGCCCGTGCATGGTTGACTGCCCGGCTCGCCGAGGTAGCTACAGGCCGCGTCTCTGATCCCGGTACTTTAACCGTCGGAGAGTATCTACAGGATTGGCTCGGCTCGTTGGGCATGGCTCAGCTCGAAGCGGCGACCGTATCGTGGTATCGGTCCGCGGTGATCCGCCACATCATCCCGGCGTTGGGCGGTGTGAAGCTGTCGAAGCTGTCGGCGATCCAGGTCGAGGCGTTCCTGGCGGAGAAGGCGGAGAACGGTCGTCTCGACGGTAAGGGAGGTCTGGGACCCGTGAGCGTGCGGCGGCTGCATGTGACGTTGCGTAAGGCGCTGGCTGCGGCTGTGCGTAAGGGCATGTTGGCCACCAACCCCGTCGACCTGGCCGACAAACCGAAGATACCGCCTGTCGACGTGACAGAAAGCTGCTGGACGCCGGAGCACATGACGGCGTTCCTCGAAGCAACCAAGGCCGACCGGCTAGCTCCGCTGTGGCGGACCGCGTGCATGACCGGCCTTCGACGTTCCGAGCTTTGCGGGTTGCAGTGGCCGGACATCGATCTCGATGCCGGTGTTCTGTCGGTGAAACGGGCGATGGTGCAGGTGGACGGCAAGCCGATTCTGAAAGGCCCGAAGTCTGCGTCGTCGCGCCGGGCTGTGGACTTCGACGCTGGAACGGTGGCGGTGCTGAGACGGTGGAAGGTGAGCCAGCTCGAGGAGCGTCTGCTGGCTGGGACCGCGTGGGAGCAAGGCGATTGGGTGTTCACCAACGAGATCGGGGCACCGTGGCGACCGGATTCGCTCACCAAGACGTTCCTGAAGACTGCCAGGGCGACAGAGCTTCCACGAACCGATGTCAGGGGCTTGCGTCATGCTCACGCCACCGCGATGCTCCGTGCCGGTGTGCATCCCAAGGTTGTTCAGGAGCGTCTCGGACACTCGTCGATCGCGGTGACGATGGACATCTACAGCTCGGTGCTGCCGGGGATGCAGCGCGAAGCCATCGACCGGCTTGCCTCGATGATGGAGCCTGGACGCGGCCCGATAGATGGCGGATAGATGGCGCGAGCGGTAGGCGCGCACCGAGGAAGAGACAGAAACCCCCGCTATGCAAGGGTTTCTGGGGTGGAGCTGAAGGGATTCGAACCCTTGACCCCTTGACGGACTGTTAAGCCGTGTGTCGTGGGGTCCTCTGTCCTGTTCCAGTGTCTGCTGGGACTCATGGTGGCGCACGGGCTAAAGTCGTCATCGAGGGAGTAGATCCGTGCAGATCGACATTCACCAGGCGATACAGCAGCAAACCGAGCTGATGCAGCAGGTGAGCAGGTTCGTACATTCTCATCCTGAGCTTGGTTACGAAGAGTATCAGTGCTCCGATTACCTGGTGGGCGTTCTTGAGCAGTTGGGCCTGGATGTCATACGACCGGTGGCTGGCATCCGTACTGCCTTTCGGTCCACTCTCAAGGGCACAACCAAGGATGGACCGCGTGTGGGGCTAGTGATGCTCTACGATGCGGTTCCCGCCGTGGGTGAAGACGGCGCCTATATTCCCAATCACTCGTGCGGGCACAACGTGATCTCCGGGGCTGTTGTGGGTGCGGTGGCAGCATTGAGTCAAGGTCCCCGCCGCGGAGAACTGACAGTGATAGGTATGTCTGGAGACGAGATCGGTGCGCCGATGGTCGCTCAGCACGGCGGGAGTAAGGCTCTGACCGCGGCGGTAGGCGAATGGGATGAGTTTGACGCAGTCCTATACGCGCATCCGGAGTTCAACAACACGGTATCTCATGTCTCGCGCTGGATGGAGCGTTACCGCCTGTCGTTGCATCACCCTCGGGGCTTCAAACAGCGTGGCGAATTGCAAGGTTCCGTGCCGTGGGCGGTGCAGGCGTTGCTACAGGTGGTGCGTTCGATGGAGGAGTCTGACACCCAAGAATTCGTGATGGTTAAGGATCTCTGGATGAACGGCGACGTTGAGGCCGATTGCAAGGTCAACGCGCAGATGCAGGTCTTGCTGTTCGGACTGACTCAGGCGGATGTCACCCAGCGGGCAACTCGGCTGAGACAAGCGGTTGAGGCAGTTGGTGATGGTGCACAGATTGTCGTTGAGTTGGAACAGATCGGAGATCCGTATATGGGTGTGAACCCTAACCCAACCCTCACCTCTGTGGTGCATCAGGCCATGAGAGATTCGGGCCTCGAGGTGTTGTTTGACCCGGAACCGCTTCCGTTCGCCACCGATTTTGGCAACATCAGCTATCGCGCGCCGAGCGTGCTCATCGGAACTGGGCGAGAAGGTGGCTGGCAGTTTCATGGCAGTGAGGGAGATAGAGAATTCAGCAGTTCAGATGGGAATCGAGTGATGATGGCAACAGCCGAAGTCCTAGCTCGGGCCACTATGCGTCTGTGGGAGGAGCCCGAACTGGTTGGCCGGGCACGAACGGAATTCGACGAAAGGCTTCGGTAATGGGCCGTGGTGGCACCGGATGGGTGTGGGAACGGCCGAATCGCAATGGCGCAACGAAGGACGATATGCCCATAGTGGGAGCGTGGGATGGGGCCTTCCTCCGCCCGTTGTCAAGGTGATGTTTATGGTCGAGTAATCGTTGTGCTGCGTGCATCGGCTAATCGAACTCGGCAGGGATTTGAGGTCGTGGGCGGTATGGGAATGTCGAGGTCTCGTGCCGGAATTGTCTGCTGGGTTTGGACGGGTGCAATACCTCTCCGGTCACTCCCGTCAAGTCGAGCAATGTTGCAGCGGAGAGGCCGCCGCGGCACGATCAGCCAACTCATGGACTGAGTTCGAAGACGTCGAAATATGCGGCCGAAGGCTGCGGCTTGCGTTAGTGACCGCCATTCTGATGCGAAGGGGCCGCATCTCTCTCAAAACCCCGCCTGGAGGGTGCCATGTTCTCCCGCCGGCGCTGCACGCGCCGACACACGCGTCGTCTACGACGTCACCGCTGAGGAGTGCGTCGCTGTCGGAGTCGAACTCACGTCCGCCCGGGACCTTCGGGATTCCGCGTCGGACGCGCGGTCGAGATGCACGTTGTCGCCGATCTGTGAAATCAACAGCTCATGATTCGGCTCCCGAGATCTCGATAGACGCATGAATCGTGAACTTGTCGTGCTCCAGCTTGATCCAGTGTTTGCCTGCGAGCCACGTTTCAGCGTGCTTTGACTCGGAGAGGAGCTCCAGGAACCGTAACAGTTCGCCAGCGAAGCCCTTCCAGTATGCGGTCTTGAACGATGCCGGGTCCGGGACTCCAACAGGTCGCCGGGTGCGAACGGTTCGTAGTCGATGACCGACGCCCCCGTGCGGTGAATCACCACCGAGCATTCACCGGCGTTGAACCTTTCAACAAGGCCGTCGTCCTTCTCAAGTTCAGCGACCAGCGCCATCAATTGTCTGCCAATTTCCATGCGTGCTTCGTTCGGCATTATGGGGTCCTTTCGTTGTCAAGCCGGAAGAAAAGGCGTCGCCACTTTTCGATTTCGTCGGCGAGGTCGGGGCGACCCAGCCGCCGCCACTGCTCGGCTAAATCTTCCAACAACCCCCGCCGATGCGAGGGAGCCATCCCCTCGGCCCGCCGCCGGCACTGTGTCGAGCACCAGCGGCGGGGCCGGCCCCGACCCGAATACACCGGCAACGGCGAACGGCACGACGGGTTCCAACATTCAATTGCCACGCAGAGTTACTCCCAAAAAGAATGTGCAACCCGTACACACAAAAGGGTGGGGCGGATGGTCGTGTGGGGTAGGTCATGGGCTGGCTCCTTTTTTTTGTCGGGTTGCGATCGTGACGCGGCGTAGGGCGGTGAGGTGGCTGCATCGACGGGTGAACCGGTCCGGGTTTTCCGGAGGCTCCGATAAACCCGGACGGGTTCACTTCCGGAAAACAGTGAAGACGTTAGGGAGTCGTTCGTGGGTGTCCTCCCGGATCCACCGCAGTCGGTTTGTGGCGGGTCCCGTCGGTATTGGCGAGGATCGACCTACGGTGCAGTACCGTCTCCGGTGTTCGTCGTGTACGCTCGTTGGATGCGGATCGGCATTATCGCTCAACTTCACGGTCGTCCCGGAGGCGTACTCGAACCGTCGTGGGAGTCGATCAGACGACTCGCGGCAGTCGCAGAGCGTGTCGGATTCGACATGTTCGCATTCGAGGATGTCCTCATGTATCGCTCTGATGAAGCGACTGAGGGGTGTTGGGAGTCGATGACGATCGCAGGTGCGCTCGCCGCATCAACAAGCCGAATTCGGTTCGGCCAGTCGGTGATCAACGCTCCGTATCGGTCACCGGCGATGACCGCGAGTATGGCGACCACGCTTGATGAGGTGTCGGATGGTCGGTATGTGTTGGGGATTGGTGCGGGGAACTCTCCCACGTCGGACTACGAAGGCTTCGGATTTCCAACTGATCGGCGGTACTCGCGGTTCGCTGAGAGCATCGAAGTGATTCACACGCTGCTGAGAACTGGCGCGGTCGATTACGACGGCGACTTCCATTTCGCGAAACGGGCCGAACTCGTTCTCCGGGGACCGTCACCAACTGGCCCGCCGATCAACATTGCAGCTAAGGGACCCAAGATGCTGCGGCTTGTCGCCCGCTATGCGGACGCCTGGAACTGGTGGGGATGGGACGAGGCGGTCGATGAAATCATCGGAAGCATGACCGGAATTGTCGCCGAATTGGACCGGGCCTGTGTCGAGGTCGGCAGAGACAGCACCGAGATCGAGCGGACCTTCGACCTGTACTCGGTCGTTCCACCTGGGTTCACATCTGACGGTTCCGCGATGTCACAGCCGGTGTCCGGCTCAGCCGAAGAGATCGCCGAGACACTCCTTAGCCTCCGCGCTCTTGGAATCGACGAGGTTCGCTGCGATCTGACCGACAAGACCGAAGCTGGCGTCGAAGCGATGGCGCCGGTCGTCGAAGCCCTCCACAACGCCTGAACTCGCATCACGCCTGCGCATTTCGACGAACCCGTTCACGGTGTCGATCTCGGCAGACCGCCCTTGTGTTGGGTTCTGTGGGCATGGGTTCGGGATCCCACCGCGTCCACGTGATCTCGGGGAACATCGAGCGCCGGAGCCAAACGACGAGATGCCAGAAGGTGCCTCACCGAGGATTTTACCGACCTTGGCTATGTTTCACGGATAGACGAGACAGCGTTCAGAGAGCCATGTAGGTCAGGAGGCGACTGGTCTCGATGGTCTTGCGCGACTGTCGGGACTCGCTTTGAGCCTCGAGTCATGCGACGTCTTACACCGGACAGGAACTTCTTGAGACGGACCGTGTCTCCGGCAACGAGTCCTGCTGGTGTCGGAGGTTCGGCGCCAAGCGATTCAACGGGGAGTAGTCGTTCGCGAACGAGGCGACTTCGCGGCCTTCGGTCTCGGGCGCGCCTGTGCATCTGAACGTTTGCACTATCTGAATGTAAAGGGGATGCCTGTTTTCATGTCAACTCTCAGTCGTCTTTATCGATAGCCGATTCGCAGACGGGGTGCGTCACGATGCTGGCGGCTCGTGAGTTGGGGTGTCGCGTCAAGAGCTGTACTACCTGCATCAGAGCGAGCGACGCTAAAGGTGGCGGGTTCCATGCGGCCATGAACTGTGGCCCGAGGTCGTTAGCCTGTTCCAGTGAGCGGGAACCCAGGTGTCGAGTCAATCGGAGAATCGGGCACCGATTCGGATGTAGGGTGTTCGCATGAACGAGCCGAGTCGTGGCCGCCCCGTTGTACCTGATGGCCACGGAGTTCCCGATTCCGATGCCGGTATCCTCGAATGGTCTGCCGTCGAGGACCGTCTGCGTGTGTCGTTGCACTGTTGGCTCGCGACCACTCGTCCCAACGGCAAACCTCATGTGGTCCCTTGCGGGGGCGTCTGGCTCGAAAGGCGGTTCTGGTACGACGGCGCTCCGGACACAGTTCACGTCAACAACCTGAACAGCGACCCGTCTTGTGTCCTTCATCTTGAGGACGGTAGGCAGGCTGTGATCGTCGAGGGCCGGTCGGAGGCAGCTGCCCCTCCGGGAATCGACTTCGGAGATCGATTGTCAGGGGCGATGTCTGCCAAGTACGGCGACCACGGGTATGCGCCGGGTCCCGGCAGTTGGGATGGACCAGATAGTGGTGGTCTGCGTGTTCTTACTCCGGTCAAAGCTATGGCGTGGCTTGATTTCCCCACCGACATGACGAGATTCAGGTTCCCGCCGCGCCCTTGACCAACAAACCCGTGCGCACTCACGCCAGAGGATCGGGCGGCCTACGCCACGCTAAAGCTGGAGCTTGCTGAACAACACCGGAATGCCCGGCTTGCATACACCGATGCCAAGACACAATTCGTGCTCTCCGCTCTTGACATGGCCCGTCGATCCCAGTGAGCAGCAACTAGGAATAGCGTCGCTGCTCGCAGTGGCGGTTCGGTCTCGGTAGGGCCTACCGGCGATGTATGGTGTGGAGGTATGTCGAAGCGAACCAAACGGTTTCAACAGGTGGTTGCGATCGTGCACGAACACATGGCTGACGGCTCGACGGTTGAGGAGTCGGTTTTGGTTCACCCAGCCCGCGGCGGGGAGCCACAGGAAGTCGACGTGCTCATCACCGCAACAGCAGCGGGCCGCGGGGTCACCATCGGTGTGGAGGCATGCGACCGCAAGCGACGGGCAGACGTTGCATGGGTCGAAGAGATGAAGGCGAAACACGACGACCTGCACACGGACAAGCTGGTGCTGTTCTCCGCCTCGGGCTTTGCAAAGGGAGCAATTGCGAGGGCTGCCAAACACGGGATAGTCACAGTCGGTGCCGACCCCCTGTCGGACGAAGACCTCGAAGGGCTCATCCTTCTGGGTCTTCAGAGCATGTGGCCGAAGCGTGTGAGTTTGGTACCCGAGAGTGCAAAGGTGTGGGTGCGTCTCCCCGACGCAACGCAGGGCCGAGTGAAGGCAACCGGGGGGTTGCTGCTCTACTTCGAAGACGGGTCAGATTTTGGGTTCACGCTCAAGGAGGCCGCGTTTGCGAAGCTTCGCGCTCAGTGGGACGAGATTATCGACCACATCGGTTTGCGTGAGATTGTCGAGTCGCACGAGACAGAGTTTGTCCTTGATTGGCAACCGTTCACCGTAATCGTCGACGACGTTGAACGCCGGCTACACGTACGTGACGACAATGTGGACCCGGTCGAGTTCTATCCCATAGAGCGTGTCGAGCTCACGGGAAGCGCGGCCATTGAGGTTGAAGAAGCATCACGTACCCGCATGCGGTTGGGCGAGTCGCAGGTCACCCACGATGATCCACCTGCGACTGGCGGGCGTGGAATTCTCGTGGCGTCGGAGTGGCGTGGCAACGAACGCGTGACGTTGCAGCTTCTTCCCGCCGCAACCGAGTAAGCGCTCGCGGGCCCTACCAGTACTCCTCATAGTGGATGTTGCCGGCAACGCCGCGCCGGTCAAGCGTGAAGCCGCGTGCAATGAGGACTTCGACGGCGCCTTTGGTTGACGGGAACTCTGGTGTGTCCCCATCCCACTCGGGTAGACCGATCATTGCTGGATTGCCACAGAGGAAGACGTGGGTGTTTTCGGGGTCCAGCGGCCCGCCAAGGGCTTCGTCCAAGCCACCGGACTCAATGAGATCCTGGATGTATACCTTATTGCCTTCGTTCTCCGGTTCGCGGGTCGTCACAGCCAGGTAGTGGTAGTTGTTGAACCGCTCCATGAGCCTGCGGTGGGTATCGAGGTAAGCGAGATCGCGTAAATACCGAGACGTACACACCGACACGATCTGGCCGAGGTGGCCATCGCGCAGAAGGTCGAGCACCATAGCGTTGTGCGGTGCCTCGCCGGTGCCGGTAGCGAGCAAGACGACGTTGTTCTCGTGGCTGGTGAGTTTGTCCAGCCGGTAGCGGCCCGCCATCTTGCGCCCTAGGAAGATCCGGTCGCCGACGTCCTTGACGAACAGCCTCGGAGTCAGGATCGCCGACGTCTCCCGCGAGTCCTTTTCGACCAGTACGACGTAGAACTCGAGCGACCCGTCCGATGTCGGTGACAGAAGCTCCCCGTTGGCCGCAAGGATTGAACTGCTTATCGAATAGGAGCGCCGGGCAAGCTTCGCGATCTGCTCGTCGGCGAGATCTTCTTGTCGATCATCGATACGTGGTTCCCAGAAGCCGAGACCGAGCGTTGCATACTGGCCCGCGCTATATGATGGGAGGTCGCCGTCTGGGGTCACCGCGATGATCCAGAGACCGTCTTGCACGCGTTTGATTGAAGTGATCGTGGCGTTGTAGTTGGCGGATCGCAGAGATTCAATTTGGGAGAGTCCAAGACCGGTGCCGGTCGACCGATCCGCGGGTGTCTCGGTTACCGTCATCTCGTGGCCCTCCCCTTCGACAGGTATAGGCTCGTGTGCTGGTTGGTCATCCCAGTACACAAACAATGTCTCGAGAACGCTGGCGACGTTGGCCAGCGATGACGTGTCCCACACCTCACCCCGTTTCACTACGACAGTGTTTGACTGGGCAGAGACATGGTTGATTGCCGAATCGACATCGAAAATCCGGTTTGCGAGCATGGACGCAGGAGTGCCATCCGGGCGGGTCTCGTTCCGCGATGCGAACGTTTCGCCGTCCTGCGACGTTAGGTTGCGATCACCAATGAGGACGGCGATGTTGCCGATCCGCCTCGTTGTGACGGCGATTCGCTGTCCCATTTGATCCTCCTAAGGCCTGATAGTTCTCAGCTCTCGTTCTGCTGCTGCGGTGCGGCGACGTGCGTTACTGGAATATCAACTGCTCTTTCGATTCGGCTCACCGCGTCCATTCGCAGCCAACGAGATATCCCGGCCGGAAATGTCGACACGATAAGCCCGGCATAATTCGGGTTCGCGCTCATCTCCTGGGTCACCGCCAAAACTGGATGCGGGTCGCATGTTCGAACATCCTCCAACACAATGCCCGAATCTCGGAAATGTGCCCGAGCTCGTGTCGCGGTCTCCTCTGCGACAGCGGCAGCGACGTCTGTAGTGACCATCCCCAAGTGCGCGAGAGGGGTCGCGGGTACGAGAAGTATGAACGCTGCGTGGTCATCGTTCTTGGCGATGTCGCGCATCGCTGCCAGCAGTTCGGGACTCTCTGCCGTCTGATGTGCGATTACGAGATACCGGGCCAGGATCATCCTCCCTGATAGGTAGCCAGACCGTACCCGGATGAGGGCCACAATGGCAACAAGCAACTGCCGTAAGCCACAGTCGGTGTTGCAGTCTGCCCGTTTCGGAGGCCGACACCCGGCGTCTCACGCACCGATTGCGGCGCATTTGGCGAAATCGCATCGGCATACAATGAGCGCACCACAACGTTAGGCACCGACGTGATTGACCATTCTCTTCGCATGTACGACTCGATTCTCGAATTGCTGCCGGACGTGGACAATCCAACCCCGCTAGTCCGAATCAACCGTGTCACACCGTTCAAGCACACTCGTGTATACGCAAAGCTTGAGTGGTACAACCCGTTCGGAGCCGTTAAGGATCGCGTTGCGGCCAACCTCATCGAAGAGGCGGAGGACGATGACGTGATTCTTGCGGCGCAAAAACTTGTCGAGGCGACGTCGGGTAACACCGGTCTCGGTCTTGCGATGATCGCAAACGCTCGCGGGTATTCTCTAACGACGCCTATATCAACACAAGTTCCCTTGGAGAAGCGGACGATGCTGCGGGTGTTTGGCGCCGACGTCATCGAGCTTGATGACGACCTGTGCCCCGCACCGGGAGCACCCGAAGGTGCGATCGCCAAGGCGACCGAACTTGATGCGTTGCCAGAGTTTCACATGCTCAACCAGTATGTGAATATTTCGAACCCCAACGCCCACTACAAAACCACCGGACCGGAAATCTGGCGTCAGACAGGTGGTCAGATAACGCACTTCGTGGCAAGCCTCGGTACTTGCGGCACAATTTCTGGCACGGGGAGATTCTTGAAAGAACAGGACGCCGATGTGCAGGTTCTTGCAGTTCATCCCAACGAAGGGCACGACATCCCCGGTGTTCGCAGCATCCGTCAGCTCCCGCAGACCAAGTTCTTTCAGCCTGACGAGTACGATGGAATGGTCGAGATTCAAAATCAGGCCGCATTCGACCTTTGCCTGCGGCTGAACCGAGAGGAAAGCATCACTGCGGGGCCGAGTTCGGGGTTGGCGCTCGCCGGAGCATTCGAACTTGTGCCGGACGAGCCAGGCAACCTTGTGGTGGTGGTGTTTCCGGACAGCATCTTCAAATACGCGTCTTCTGTCGTGCGGCATCTCCCGGGACTCGGTTCGGTTCCGGCGCCGACGAAGGGGAAACAGGAAATCCTGCTTGAAGGAATGATCGAGAACACGCGGGCAAACATAAATCTCACGATCAGCGTCGACGCAGCCAGCGATCTCATGCGTGATGAGCAACCGTTCCTCCTGGACGTGCGTGAGACAGCGCCCTACGGCACCTCGCACGTACCAGAGGCTGTCAACATTCCACTCCACGATCTGTCGGACAGAAGGTCAGAATTGCCTGCCGACAAAGACGCACCGGTCCTCACGATTTGCGAGCGTGGCAATATCTCACTGCCGGCGGTCCTCTTTCTCACTAGTCTTGGATACACCGACGTTCGTAGTATCGACGGGGGCACACAAGCCTGGCGGGAACAAGGATTGGCCACAACGCAGTCATTATGACTAAAACGACCCTGGCATACGTTCTCATTGGTGTTGGCGTTGTTATGGTCCTGTTCGGAATAGCTGACGCCCTCGGCGCCGACGACGATGCAGCAAACTCGGCTGCGGTTGCGACGTCGGCACCGGCAGCGACGGAGGCGACGTTAGCTCTGGCCACCACCACCACTCTCCCTGCCACTTCGACCAGCCCGGTCGGATCGTCGACAACACAGACTTCGACAACAACCGAGCCACCGACAACCACATCTATAACGACCGCGCCTACCGAGACGGTTGAAGAGTTTGTCATCGCTTTCGCCGCCGCGATTGCGTCGGGTGATGTCGACTTCCTAGTCAACCGTCTCCATCCAGCAGTTGTTGGTGGGTTTGGCCCCGCGTTGTGTCGGACGTGGATCGAGACGGAGATTCTCGAACTCCTCGACTACCAGGTGACCGGACCCACGGTTGGTCCGCACGCCCAGACGTTCACGACACCGGCAGGCACCGGAACGATCGAGGAAGCGTTCTCGGTTCCTGTCAACTTTGTCTTCCAGGGACAAAAGTTCGACGCCGAAGGCGATTTCGCACTCGTCGACGGCGAGATGCGGTGGATGGGTCAATGTCGATGATCTGGTTGCAGACACCGCGTGCCGATCAGCCCTACGGTCTCAGTACACCTCGGGAATAAAGGTCTGCTCCGAGATCGGTGGACGGATGTAGCCCGAATCTTTCTGCCGCGGCGGCAGATCGACCGGACCGAGCGTGAGATCCTCATACGGGATCATCGAAAGTAGGTGGCTGATGCAGTTGAGCCGGGCGCGTTTCTTGTCTTCGGCATTCACTACGAACCAGGGGCTTGTTTGATATCCGTGTGATCGAACATGACGTCTTTTGCCCGAGAGAACTCGACTCAATGGGCGCGAGACTGAAGGTCCATTTCGCTTAGCTTCCACCGCTTTGTCGTGTCATCGATGCGCCCGAGGAATCTCCTTTCCTGCTCCTCGTCGCTCACTGAAAACCAATACTTGATCAAGATGATGCCGCTACGAACCAGCATTCGCTCAAACTCAGGACACGACCGGAGGAACTCCTTGTACTCGTCATCTGTACAGAACCCCATCACGGGCTCGACCAGGGCTCGGTTGTACCATGACCGATCAAACAGGACCAGTTCGCCTGCCGCCGGCAAGTAGTTCACGTACCGCTGGAACCACCACTGGGTCTTCTCGCGCTCGGTTGGTGTGCCGAGAGCTTCTACACGGCAGACACGGGGATTGAGACGTTCGGTGATGCGCTTGATCACCCCTCCCTTGCCGGCAGCGTCCCGCCCTTCGAAAATCACGACGACCCTGAGGCCTTCGCCCTTTACGTAACTCTGGAGCTTTACGAGTTCGACCTGGAGGCGGTTCAGTTCCTTCTCGTAGAATTTCTTGCTGAGCTTGTTCTTCGTGGGTCTTCCCGCCGGTCGCGGTGTGCCACTCATGACTGCAACCGTACACCGATCTCGCCTCGACACGCGGGACGCGGTTCCCGATTCTGGGGGTCACCGACCTGGTGCGTCACGACCGGGGCCGTGAGAAGACCTCTGCATCCGGGAATGCACCAACGTACGCAAACCAGAACGTACTGCGCGACGGCAGCGGTATGAGTGTGGTCCCGACCAAAGGACCCGACAGGGCTCGACCGAACACGTTCCATGTAGAACCGGTCTGATCGTCGACAAAATCGGATCCGCTTCCGCTGAAAGTCAATTCCGTACCGTCTTCGAGGACCGCAGAGAACACAGCTCCCGTGGTGCCATCACCAGTAGTGAAGAGCACGGTCGCGACACCACCCACGATGTCCGAGGTTGCAGCAAGCCCGAGGAACTCGATGGGGTACGCCCGGGCGACACCTCCCAACTCGACACCGATCACAAGAGTTGCCGGTGTGAGGCGGGGATCCTGCCCCGCCTCACCGACAGGGAAGATGAAAAAGCCGTTATCGATGTTCTCTGCGTACCCGACGAATGGGTCACGCGTGTATCTCTCGGGGACCGGCCCGACATCGCGGGTCATAATCAGGGTGTCGGGGTACTCGAGCGCCCACTCTGACCACGTCGTAGTGACTGAAGGCAGCGAGGTCAGACGACTCCCGGTTAAGGTCCCGACGATTGATTCGCCAGCGACCTGCCACCAATAGCTGCCCGTCTCTCTATCGACCATAACGAGGTCCGATTCGTAGAGCGCGCTGGTGTTGGAGAACGTCAAGGTGTTCCCGTCGACCCTGCGATCGTATACGACTCCGCTGAAGCACAGGGGGCAGTAGCTGATGAGGATGGGTACCCCGTTGAACTCATCGTTGACGATTTCATGAAAGTTGAGAATCTTGATCGGGTACGCATACGCCTGTTTTTCGGTTACGAACCCGATGACGAGGTCGTCATCGGCCAGCCAATCGCCAGCAGTGACATCGCCGTACGGAGGGTTATCTATAGGCCTGATGGCGTCAAAGAGTCGTCGACGGACTTCGAGAGTCGACCGTGAGAGCTGTACCGAACCGCCGTCGAAGGTGTCGAAGTAGACGTCTTCGAGCGGCACGGAGTGGAGCGATTGGTCGACGTCGGGGATGCCCGGCTTCACGTCGAGTATCGCGGGTGAAACCTCTGACGCGTCCGGTGGTTCGTTGTCGGGCAGGACCGGCGTTGTCGGGGCAACGGTAGGCACCGAAGTTGTCGGTGGCGCGGTTGATGCGGCACACGCGCCAACGGTCAGGGCGAATGCGGCAAGAGATGCGTTTCGTCGGAGATTCACGTCGTTATCAACCGGGACTCGGAGGAAATGTTTCCGCGCGAAAGCGCGACGGCAGGAACACAATCAATTCCGTGGACGTTGTTTGTCGCGTGCAACCTACCGATTCCTCCGACCTTGGCGGAACATCCGCCAGATACCCGTTGCCGGGTGGCCGCGTCGCGGTGGCAACGAGTAGAGAACTTCCCCGCGCCGCGTGGGTTGCGTCCCGGCTCCTCGGTGCGTCCGCGTATCGTCTGATTGCGGCGGGTCGCCGACCAGACTGCGCTGTATTGCATCGTAGGGAGAAGGCGTGGGCTCGCAAGGCGGTATCAGGTCTGGGAATCGACCTGTCCATTCGAGGACTCGAGCACATCGATCCTGACGAACGCTATGTGATCGTTTCGCTACATGAGGGGTTCGTTGACGCAGTGGCTCTGATGCACCTACCGCTCAATCTGTCTTGGATGGTGCGTGACGAGCTCAAGGAGTGGCGAACGCTTGGCCGCTATCTCGATGCCACGGACCAAGTGGTCATCCAGCCCGAGAACGTCAACTCGCGTGACATGCTTGGCGCAACGGTGGATACGTTCGCCCGCGGCGACAATCTGGTTGTATTTCCGCAGGGGTCTATCTTGGGAATCGAGGTTGCGTTCTGTCGCGGCGCTGGGTGGCTTGCCGAGAAGACAGGACGTCCCATCTTGCCGATAGTTCTGACGGGAAGTCACCGCGTCTGGGAATATCCGTTTTCGCGTCTCGTGAGGTTTGGCCAATCGATCGAAATGGAAGTCCTCAAGCCGATCCGCCCGGAAGATGCTGAAGATGCGATGGATAGCGTGCAACAAGAAATGAAGCAGATCGCCTTGTCCAGGCAGCGGGTTCCGCCGCGGCGCTACGTACCGGCGCGTGATGGCTTTTGGGACGGGTACCGCTTTGACATCGACCCGTCGTTCCCGGAGGTGGCAGCGGAGGTCGCGGCACACCGGGCGATCGGCAGCGCGTCGGACTCGCGAACTCGGTAGTCACTCCGCAGTTCTATCAGGTGCGGTCGTTGGGAGATCCCTCCATGCAGTGCGAAGACGCATTGAGCACGGACGAAAAGAGGACCCTCACCGGTAGGCGAGGGTCCTCTTTCGACATTGTTGACACAGAATCGACTGAACGCCCGGTTTGTGTTTTTCCGGTGAAGTGTTCTGCGTCCGTTTAACGGAAGCCCTAGCTCAGCGGGCGCGTTCCTTGGCAATGTTCACGGTGAGATCGCGGCCGTCAATGTTCGTCCCGTTAAGTCCGTTGATAGCTGCGGTTGCCTCGTCGGACGAACCCATTTCGACAAAACCAAAACCACGGGACCGACCGGTGTCGCGGTCAGAAATGACCTGGGCCTTACGAACCTCGCCGTACTCACTGAAGAGTCGTTCGAGATCGTCTGAGTTCGTGCTGAACGTGAGATTTCCCACGTAGAGATTGCTGGACATGTATGCTCCTTCTGAGCGTCGAACCGTCGAGGCATGACACCCCGCCCGAACTGCAGTCGGGGGTTGGTAACAAAGCACCTACGAGAACCAGCAAATCGTGCGTTAGCTCCGCCGGACGGAACGAGGGAAGGAGCAGACGTTGTGCGCATCAGGCGCACCCTGTACTCGGAGTGTAGCGTTACATCGAGGGACCGCAGCGGATTTTGTATCCAGCGGCTCAACCCTGACGATCAGTGAAAAACCAGCGTGCCCTTTGGGTATCCGGCGACGGCAACGGACATAGCTCGGCCGCCGGCGTTTGTCTTGCGATGCGGACGGACGGGAAGGAGCCCTTCCACGGTCTTCATCTCCACGCTGCCTTCGCCGACCTTGAGAAGCGTAGACAGGATATTGCAGATTTCTGCGTAGTTCTCCACGAGCGTGTCAGACAGCATTCCGGTCGAGACCGCCCCCTCTGCAGTCTCGGGAGGGATTCCAGTCATAGCCGCACCGAGGCTTGCGATAGCCGCGAGGTCAGCGACGATGGAAACGCAAACGGTCTTGTCTGGACCGATGTAGTCCACGGAGATGGTCGCCGTTCCGCCTTCCATGGACAAGGTTGGCAGCACCTTGACGTCGATGCCGTAGAGGTTCGCCAGCATTTCCGCGAGCGCATCGGCGTCGGGGAGCGTCGCCGCCGGCATTAGACCACCAGCTCTGCTGTCGTTCGTGAGCCGCGAACTACGAGCAACTCAACCTCAACGTCGTCGATCTTTACGGGCACCGCAACAGAATGCGATCCGCGCGGCGTGACGATCCGACGCTCGACGACGACGGGAAGCCCGAGCGTGGCGTGCGGATCCCACTCTTGGATGCCTTGCTCAAGAATTCCGCCGACGATGTTGATAGTTTCGCCCATTGCGTCAGAAATCATTTCGCTCGACAGGTTCGCCGGATCTTCGTACAGCCCTTCCCCCGCCAAGTTTGCGCAACCGTCACGCGTTGAGGAGAGGGCGAGATGGATGCTTTCGTCGTTGCACTTGAGATGAACCAACGCCGCCCACGCATGACCGTTGTCCAGCGTTGGCGGCCGGGGATCACTGGCTGTGACAACTCCGCTTGCAAGCAGGCCAACCGCTGTCTGTTCGAGTGCCGCAACGGCTTGGGTGGCCCACTCTTGCGGGGTGTGTGGCTGTGTGTTCATGAGAAGATCGGAGCCAGCGCGGCGCGAAACGTGTCTGGAGTGAATGGCTTGGTCAACATAACTTTTGCTCCAGCTCCCTGGGCGGCTTCGATCATTTCGGCCCTTGACCGAGAGCTCACAACGCCGATCGGGATGCCCATGTCTTCGGAGTTCATAGCCTCCCTGAGTTCGAGGCCGGACGTTTCGGGCATGTTCCAGTCGGTGAGGACCAGGTCAATCTCTTCGTTGCGTAGGATTTCGAGTGCGGTGATTCCGCTGTCGGCTTCTAGGACGTTGTTGCCTTCGAATCCAGCCTGCCTGAGGTCGGTCGGGAGGGTGCGATCAAAGTTGAAGTACTGTGCCCTCAGAACAAGAGGAGATCACATGCAAACCGCCGTCATCGTTTCAAGCAAACGCACCGCGCTGGGGAAGTCGTACCGTGGTTCGTTCAACATGACACGGCCAGATGATCTCGCCGCCCATGCCATCCGAGCCGCCCTAGATGCGGTCCCAGAAATCGAGGACACCGACATAGAAGACGTGATCATCGGTTGTGGGCTTCCCGAGGGCCCCGCCGGTCACAACGTTGGGCGCATTGCGACGTTGCGCGCCGGCTTACCGTCGAGCGTGCCCGGAGTAACCGTGAACCGCTTCTGCTCGTCGGGTTTGCAGGCTATTGCAATGGCGGCGCAGCGCATCCAGTCGGGCGAGATCGACATAGCCATCGGCGGCGGCACGGAGTCGATCTCTTTGGTCCAAAACGACAACCTGAGGGTTGCCGACCTCCAAAACCGACCACTTCTTGAGATATGGCCCGCTGCATACATGAGCATGGGGGAGACCGCCGAGGTCGTCGCCCGACGTTATGGAATTAGTAGAGAGTCTCAAGACACATATGCCTCGATGTCGCAAGCCAGAGTGGCGGACGGGCAAGAGAAGGGTTACTTCGACGAATGCATAACGCCGATGACGGTCACTCGAACGGTCAAGCTTGAGGACGGTTCGTACGGCACCCAGGATGGCTACGTTGTGGATCGTGATGAATGTAACCGTCCGGGTACGACGGTCGAAGGTCTCAACGGCCTCAAACCGGTGTTCGCCGAAGACGGGTCGGTAACGGCCGGCAACTCTTCACAGTTCTCGGATGCGGCCTCCGCAACGGTTGTCATGTCGGGATCACGCGCCTCAGAACTCGGTATCGACGTGCTCGGAACGTTCCGCGGATTTCAGGTCGCCGGGGTCGACCCCGACGAAATGGGGATCGGCCCGGTGTTTGCAGTCCCCAAGCTCTTGGCGAAAGCGGGCCTAACGCTCGACGACATCGATATCGTCGAGCTCAATGAAGCGTTTGCTTCACAGGTGCTGTATTGCCAACGCACCCTCGGCATCTCTGACGACAAACTCAACCCTCTCGGCGGATCCATCTCGATAGGCCACCCATACGGGATGACGGGGTCACGCATGGTCGGGCAGTTGCTCCGCCACCTCAAACGTACCGGCGGCCGGTATGGGATCGTCACGATGTGCGTTGGGGGCGGGATGGGGGCGGCAGGACTTTTCGAAGTCGCTTAGCGTCCACCCAATCGATCGGTAGCGGGGTATGAATCGATGTCGAGGCACACTAGTGGTTCGTCGTTGAAATAGTAACTACGCGTATGATGTGGCATGGTTTACATCATGAAGGTGACTGTTGAGGAACGGTGCGAGTTGGAACGACTTGCCGTTCTGAGGCGGAGCCGTATCGGAAGGTGGATCAGGCCCGTGCGCTGCTGATGTTGGCGGACGGGGTGTCGATTCGGGCAACGGCCCGCGAGTTGGGGACTTGGCCCAAAACGGTGATGCGTTGGCGCGACAAGTTCAAAGATGGTGGTGTTGAGTCTGTGGGTACGATCGCCCATGGCCGGGGCCGCAAGTCGTGGCTGGCAGAGGGTACGGTGGCAGAGGTGGTGCGGGTCACTCAACGCGAGTTGCCTTGTGACGGTTCAACGCATTGGTCGACACGTACCTTGGCGAAGCGGTTCGGGATTGGCAAGGACACGGTGGCGAGGATCTGGCGGGACCACAATCTCAAGCCGTGGAAGGTTGAGACGTTCAAGATCTCGAACGATCCGCGTTTCGAGGAGAAACTTGTTGATGTTGTAGGTCTGTACATGAACCCGCCGGAGCGTGCAGTGGTGTTCAGCTTTGACGAGAAAACCCAGTACCAGGCATTGGATCGGACCCAGCCGAGTCTGCCTATGACGACGGGCCGGGCCGGGACGATGACCCATGACTACAAACGCAACGGCACCACTGACCTGTTTGCAGCAATGAACGTTGCTACTGGTGAAGTCATCTACGACACCAAGGCGCGCCACAGCGCCAAAGAGGTGTTGGCGTTCTTCAAGTTCATCGACGCTCAGGTGCCGCGTGATCTCGACATTCATGTCGTGCTGGACAATCTGTCAGCACACAAGGCGTCGCTCGTGGCCGACTGGCTTGCCCGCCCCAGGCAGACACGGTGGCATCTGCATTTCACGCCAACATCGTCATCATGGCTCAACCTTGTCGAGTGCTGGTTCAGCCTGCTCACGACATGGCGGCTCAAACGTGGTGTGCTCACCAGCGTTGACGCCCTCACCGAAGCGATCGGACTCTGGACACAACACTGGAACAACAACCCCCAGCCGTTCATCTGGAAGAAAACCGCCGACGACATCATCACCAAAGTCAAAAGAGGAAGAGCCACACTCACCGCGGTCACCAATTCCGCGACGGACCACTAGCACCGCTCGTCGAAAAGGGGTCGATGAACCTGTTGAGCGAGTTCGCGCAGCCGTACTTGATCGGTCTCATTGCGTCGCTACTCGGTGTACCGGCGAGCGATGGGCCACAGCTCGTTGCCTGGTCGCACGCGATGGTCAAGATGTACGAACTCACGAACTCTGAGCGCCAAGCACGCGCAGCATCAGAAGCCGCGGCACACTTCGACGCCTACATCACCTTACTGGTGCGAGACAGAGTTCGAAATCCTCAGCAAGACCTTCTGTCCGCTCTGGCGCATACGGAGACGGAAGGCGAAAAACTGACAGAACGGGAACTCGTATCCACCTGCATTGTGTTGCTCAACGCGGGACATGAAGCAACTGTGAACACATTGGGGAACGGCATCGTGGCGCTGATGAAGCACCGTGGAGAATGGGAAAAGGTGGTGTCGGGTGCGGTCCCGCCGAACGTCGCGGTCGAGGAGATGTTGCGTTGGGACTCGCCGTTGCAGCTCTTCGAGCGGTGGGTATTGGAGGACGGAGTCGAGGTAGCAAGCGCGACTCTGAACAGGGGAGACAAGGTCGGGTTCCTTTTCGGTTCGGCGAATCGCGATCCGCGGCAGTTTGAGGCTCCGGACAAATTCATTGTGGATCGTGGAGACACGCGACACGTCGGCTTTGGTGCGGGAATCCATCAATGCCTCGGAGCACCGCTCGCCCGTCTTGAGCTTGAGATCGGGCTGGAGGCGGTCGTGGGGCACTTTCCCGACATGGAACTTGCGGAACAACCACGGCGGCATCAGACATTTGTGTTGCGAGGTTACGAAGGGGTGACATTACGTAGCAACGGTCCGTGATAGATGGTGTCACGGGAATCACCCCATACGGGTAGTGTTGGGCAAAGCCTCGCTGATCCACCCATCGACCACTGACCTGCCATCTCTCAAAAGGCCCTCTGAGTGCAAGCTTCAGGCTCACAAACCCTAATTCTCATCGCCGCGGCAGCCTTTGTGATCCCGCTGATCGGGGCACGTGTACGTCTCCCAGCGGTGGTTCTCGAAATGTCATTTGGGTTACTCATCGGACCGGTGCTGCAGATTGTCGGCGAGGAACCCGAACTTATCCAGCAACTCGGAGAGATCGGCTTCTTGCTGCTGATGTTTCTCTCTGGATTCGAGATCGATCTTGGGGCCATCGAACGTCAGGGCCCGCGGTTGGTGTTTTGGGCCGTCGGTGTCTTTGTGGTGACTCTCGTGACTGCGTTCATTGTCGGAAGAACTCTTGGATTCGATGATCCGATATTCGCCATGCTGTTACTTGCCCCAACGTCAGTGGGGATCGTTGTGCCGACCCTTCGAGAAACCGGTCACGGTCCGTCGAAACTAGGGCAAGCGATTCTGCTCGCGGCATTGGTGGCCGACCTGTTCACTCTCATCGGCCTCACGACCTGGGCGTTGATTCGCCAGCAGGGCGCGGGTGTCGAGCTGCTGTTTATCCCGGCGTTTTTCACCATCGCCGCGATTTCTCTACTCATCCTCAAGCGAGCAGCGTGGTGGTACCCCGAGAAGTTTGAACGCCTATTTGGCGACCATGATCCTGCCGAGATGGGGATTCGGGCATCCCTCGCGTTCATGCTCGTTTTTGTCGGTCTGGCGGGTGCGTTTGGGATTGAAGCGATTCTCGGCGCATTCCTCGCTGGAGCCGTGTTCGCAATGGTCTTTCGCGAGAGGGGAGCGTTAGATAACAAGCTTTTCGGGTTCTCCTACGGGTTCCTCATCCCCATCTTCTTCATCAACGTTGGGATAGAATTTGATCTTGACGCGATGAGCGAGCCAGGCGTTTGGGGAAATACACTCAAGCTGGTTGGTGCGTCGCTTGCTGTAAAGATGGCGGCTTCGACGATTTTGTTCTTTCGCGGCTTCACCGTTCGTGAAGTGCTTTCTACAGGGTTTCTCCTGTGGCCAAAAATTAGCTTGCTGATCGCTATTGAGGAAGTGGGCCGAGAGCTCGGAATCATTGACCCCGGCGAATCCGCGGGAATCATTTTGCTGGCAGCCCTTTCCGCCGCGATCTCCCCGATTCTGTTCAGGGCGGTTGCGCCCAAAGTCAGAGACGGCGAGACTCCTTCGGCGTCTCCACCGCGAGATCGGTATACGACATGATCCAACCCGCACCACGCCCCACCGTCCTCCTCACCAGTGCCGGAACAACGTCTGGCGACGTGTTGGCGGTGGCGAGAGGCAACGCAACCGTCGAGCTGACGGACGACGCTGTTAAGGCGATCAAGCAATCTCGCGAGCGGGTTGAAGCAATGGTCGATGGTGGTGAACCGGTGTACGGCATTTCTACAGGATTTGGCGCTCTTGCTCACACGCTCATACCCGAAGATCAGCGCGGTGCTCTGCAGCGATCCCTGATCCTTTCGCACTCTGCTGGAATGGGAAAGCCTGTTGAGCGTGAGGTAGTCAGGGCGATGATGTTTCTGCGTGCTCGCACGTTGGCCCGTGGATACTCCGGAGTAAGTCTCAAAGTTGTCGAGCAGATCGTCGTGTTGCTCAACAACGACATCCATCCTGTGGTCCCCGAGTATGGCTCGCTCGGAGCATCTGGTGATCTGGCCCCGCTAGCGCACGCGGCCGCGGTTCTGATTGGAGAGGGACTGGTTCACACCGAAAACGGCACTGAGACAGGTGCCGCTGCGCTCGCAAGAATCGGCCGCAAGCCCGTCGTACTCGGCGTCAAAGACGGCCTTGCTCTGATTAACGGGACCGACGGCATTCTTGGCATGCTCGTGATGGCAATTGCCGATACCGAGAACCTTCTGAAAACTGCAGAGATCGCCGCGGCGATGACGGTTGAAGCCATTCTCGGCACGACCCGCCCATTTGCTCCCGAGCTACAGCGTTTGAGGCCTCAAGTGGGGCAAGCTGATTCAGCAGCGAATCTGCTGACAATTCTTGCGGGATCACCCATCGTGAAATCGCACCGATACAACGACCCACGGGTGCAAGACGCCTATTCGGTGAGATGTGCCCCGCAGGTCATTGGTGCGGCCCGCGACACGCTCGCCTTTGTCAGATCCACGGCGGAGTACGAGATGGCATCTGCCATTGACAACCCAGTGGTGCTTACAGATGGCACCATCGAATCGTGCGGAAATTTCCACGCTGCGCCACTTGCATATGCCTGTGATTTCCTGGCGATTGTGCTCACCGACGTTTCGGCGATCGGGGAGCGGCGAATCGATCGGATGCTCGACGTTGCCAGATCTGAGGGGTTACCCGCGTTTTTAGCCTCCAACGCCGGCGTCAACTCTGGACTCATGATCGCCCACTACACAGCAGCCGCGATCGTCGCGACCAACAGGAGGCTTGCGGTTCCTGCCTCCACGGACACCCTGCCGACCTCCGCCAGCCAAGAGGATCATGTGTCGATGGGATGGGGCGCCGCCCGTAAGTTGCGACTTGTCATTGACAATGTTGCACGCGTCATAGCTGTGGAACTAATCGCGGCAAGTCATGCCATCGACTTCCGCAAACCACTCGAACCAGCGTCGGCGACCAGGGCTGTCGTTGAACTCATCCGCATGGTCGTCCCTCCGGCTGGCGACGACCGCTTCCTCGCCCCCGAACTCGAGGCTGTGGAAAAGTTGGTTTCGTCTGGCGAGATTGTCGCTGCTGCGGAGTCGGTGACCGGTCCGCTTCTATGACGGACCTACCAATTCTCGCAGCGGGTTAGCGATCGAGGTCGATTCCCGCGAGGTTCAGCCCCTTTGCCCGCGCCGTGTCCTTGGCGATTTGGTAACCGGCGTCGGCGTGACGCATGACCCCGGTTGCGGGGTCGTTCCACAGCACGCGTTCGAGCCGGGAGGCAGCAGCGTCCGTGCCGTCGGCGACGATGACCTGGCCAGAGTGCATTGAATATCCCATGCCAACTCCGCCGCCGTGGTGGAACGACACCCACGTCGCCCCGCTGGCCGTATTCAACAGAGCGTTGAGTAGCGGCCAGTCCGCAACAGCGTCTGAGCCGTCAAGCATTGACTCTGTCTCGCGGTTCGGGCTGGCGACGGATCCGGCATCGAGATGGTCTCTGCCGATGACGATCGGCGCGGCAAGCTCTCCAGAGCGGACCATATCGTTGAAAGCAAGACCAAGTCTGTGCCGGTCACCGAGTCCCACCCAGCAGATGCGTGCGGGAAGTCCTTGCACCGGGATACGCTCGTGCGCCATGTCTAACCAATTGTGGAGGTGCGGATCGTCGGGTATGAGTTCTTTCACCTTGGCGTCGGTCCGCGCGATGTCGCGCGGATCGCCCGAAAGCGCTACCCAACGAAAGGGTCCGATGCCACGGCAGAACAACGGGCGGATGATCGCGGGCACAAAACCAGGAAAATCGAAAGCATTTTCGACTCCGGCGTTGAATGCTTCTTGGCGGATGTTGTTGCCATAGTCAATTGTTGGTACACCTTCGTGGTGCCACTCAAGCATGGCTCGGACGTGTACCGCGATCGAGTTGCGGGCGTCGTGGATGACCTTCTCGGGGTTGGCAATTGTCTCTTCGCGCCAATCCGCCAGCGACCACCCTATTGGGAGGTAGCCGCGTAATGGGTCGTGAGCTGACGTCTGATCGGTGACGATGTCCGGTGAAACGCCTTGGTCCCTGAGTTGCGGCAAGATCTCGGCAGCGTTGCCAACAAGAGCGACAGATGTTGGACTCGCGGATTTACAAGCGTCGCTGATCCAGCGCAGCGCCTCGGCAACGTTCGCGGTCGCCTTGTCGATGTACTGAGCGCGCAGCCTTACGTCGATGCGATTCTCGTCACATTCGATAACGAGCATCGAGAAGCCGGCCATCGTGGCCGCAAGCGGCTGGGCGCCGCCCATGCCGCCAAGACCAGCCGTTAATATCCACTTGCCCGATGGATCCCCCGAGAAGTGCTGGCGAGCGAGTTCCATGAAGGTCTCATAGGTGCCCTGGATGATGCCTTGGGAGCCAATGTAAATCCAGCTTCCAGCTGTCATTTGCCCGTACATCATGAGCCCCGCTCGGTCGAGTTCGTTGAAGTGTTCCCACGTTGCCCAATGGGGGACAAGATTCGAGTTCGCAATCAGCACCCGTGGCGCATCGACGTGAGTCCTGAAAACACCTACAGGTTTTCCGGATTGCACGAGCAAGGTCTCGTCGTCCTCAAGCTCTCTAAGCGCTTCAAGAATCGCGTCGAAGTCTTGCCAGGTCCGGGCTGCACGGCCGATCCCACCGTACACAACCAAGTCTTCTGGACGTTCGGCAACTGCCGGGTCAAGATTGTTCTGGAGCATGCGGAACGGCGCCTCGGTCAGCCAACTCTTACAGGTGAGTTGAGTGCCGGTAGGGGCAAATACCACACGCTCCGGGTCGTGTCTGTTATCAGAACTCATAGTGCGTTGCTAGTCGGGTCAATCATTGCGCAGGCCTCGATCATGGTGCGGTGGTTGTCATGGCGTCTCAGGCGTCATCGTCGGCACCAGTATTGTGAGCCAGTCAGCGGCGTGCAACCGAACAACCAGCGGCGTGCAACCGAACAACCAGCGGCGTGCAACCGAATCTGAGAGGAAGATGACGTGTCAAATGTGGAGGAGAGGGAGCCCGCAGATGTAGCTTCGAGCGCTGCACAGGTCCACACGTTGTGGGTTGAAGCGGCGTGGTTGGGGTCTCTCGTCGAAAACGTCCGATTCAAGATTCAAGGTGATCGAATCGTCGAGATCCAACGCGGTGTTTTGCGTACCGGCGGCGAACTCCAGCTCAGGGGGCTGGCGATACCGGGGCTGATAAACGCCCATTCTCATGCATTCCACAGGCTGCTGCGCGCCACATCGAACGTTGGCCAGAGTTCGTTCTGGGATTGGCAGCGAGAAATGTACCGCGTCGCGGCGAAACTTACGCCCGACAACTACCGTCAGCTTGCGACCGCGGTGTTTACCGAGATGGTGCTGGCCGGGATCACCACGGTTGGGGAGTTCCACTACATCCATCACCAGCCAGATGGGACACCGTATGTGGACAGCAACGCCATGGGGTCGGCCATTGTCGCCGCCGCTGGCGACGTCGGGATCCGCTTGACGCTGATCGACGCGTGTTACCTGAGGGGTTGGTTTGACAAGGAGGTGTCGGGCGCACAGCGGCGCTTTAGCGATGGTTCGGTCGACAAGTGGCTGACTCGTGTTGACCGTCTGCAAGACGGCGCCTTGATCCGCCACGCGGTTGGCGCACACAGCGTCCGGTCGGTAGCACCTGGCGACATCGCGCGTATTGTGAACTATGCCAGAGATCGTGCAATGCCGATCCACGCACATGTGTCCGAGCAGCCCGTAGAGAACGAGGCTTGCCTGGAACACACGGGTCTGACACCGATTGGGGTTTTCGACCAAGCTGGGGCGCTAGCTGCGCGGTTCACCGCGGTGCATGCGACCCACGCAAGCCCGCAGGACATAACGTTGCTGGGTCAAGCGGGAGCGATCGTGTGCTTTTGCCCGACGACGGAGCGCGACCTTGCGGACGGCATCGGACCATCTGGCATGCTGACGGACGCCGGTGCAACCCTTGCTCTTGGATCGGACAGCCATGCGGTTATCGATTTATTCATCGAGATGCGCCTCGTGGAACTCCACCAACGCCTTGCGAGTTCAAGGCGCGGCACACACCAGGGCGCGCACTTGATCGACATGGGGACTGTTCACGGTGCGAAGAGCCTCGGTTGGGACGACGCCGGATCGCTCACGGTGGGAGGCCTTGCCGACATAACCATCGTTTCTCGCGATACGGTCCGGACCGTTGCGAGCCGCTCAGGTGCGCTCGAGATGCTGGTGTTTTCCGCCACAGCCGCGGACGTCACCGACACCATCGTCGGCGGGAGGAGAGTCGTCGACGAGGGCCGGCACCACCGTTACGGAGACGGAGTACAAACATTGCTCCAAGCTCAGCTCTTGTTTGCGGAGTAGACCAGCCGTCCATCCTTCACGACGTGGCGCGTGTGCGACGAACCGAACCGATGTATCACCATCTCGTGGTTCGGCACGTCCCATACGACGAGATCGGCGCGTCTCCCGATAGCGATCGTGCCTCTATCGTCACCGAGGCCGAGTGCGTGTGCGGCGTTTGCGGTTGCCATCGACCAGACCTGCGAATATGAGAGTCTGAACAATCGCATTGCGAGCTGCATCACGAGTTGCATCGACAAACAAGGGGATGAGCCTGGGTTGTAATCAGTCGAGAGCGCCAGGGCAACACCGCCGTCGAGCATGGCGTGGACCCGTTCTGCGAGCCCGGCTTTTGTCGGCGCCGTCGCCTTCCCGCCCTCTACTCCAGGGAGAACTTCTAACGAGTGCAGGGCGACCGTTGGCAGCACGACACCGACTGTGCCCGCTCTAGCCAACGCGTCGATCCCTGCATCTGATATGCGGTCAAGATGGTCGGCGGACACGGCGCCAAGTTCGGCTGCCAGAGCCGAAGCACCGATATTCCCCGTCTGGTCGGCGTGGAGGCGAATCTTGAAGCCGTGCTCGATTGCAGCCAGTCCTATCTCTCGCGTTTCGGCGACGGTGAAACCAGCGGGATCACAGAACACGTCGCACCAGTCGGCGAGTTGTCTGGCCTGCGCCAGGGTATCAATCACACTGCGCACATATGTATCGCGTGGTGTGTTAACCGGGGCAACATGAGCTCCGAGATAGGTGCGCTCGATGGATATCGGGTGGTTCAGCTCTCCGAGTAGACGCAGAATACGCAGTTCCTCGTCTGGGCTTGAGCCGTAGCCACTTTTCGCTTCGACGGTGGTGGTACCAAGCGACAGCATGTCATCGAGATCGGCTAGTGCCCTCGTTCGAAGAGTTTCGAGACTGGCGCGCTGCGTCATTTCGATCGTGTATTCGACGCCACTCTGAAGCCTGTCTACGGTCGCATCGTTGTTCCCTGTGACGATCGCCTCGTACTCCGTGTGCCGCGAACCACCATGGATAAGATGTGTGTGCGGATCGATTAGACCTGTCGACACAACGCTGTTGGATGCGTCGACGAATATCGTCGGATCAAAGTGCGCAGCGATTTCTTTGGTCGGTCCGATAGCGATGACACGACCATCAGCCACCGCCACCGAAGTATCCAGCATGACAGCAAGTTCGCTGAGAGTGCCGCCGCACAGCGGGGCGCTGCGTGTCGGAGCTGAAATGACTTCCGCAGCACCGACCAGGACAAGGTCGCAGGGCGTGGCTGGCATGAAGGTCCCGTCGGTCGGAGAAGCGTCAGACTAGTAATTCGACCAGTGATCGGTACTCCGTCAGACGAAGCACTTTCAGGGCCGCCACACTCCGGGGTCGTTGAGTGGCTCGAAGTTCGCCGAAGTCTCGCTCCCGACGAATGTGATCGCCGCGATGGCCACAATGGCGATAAGCCCCATGAGAAGGGCGTACTCGATCAGACTCGCGCCCCGCTCGTTCCTCATTGTAAGTAACTGCAAACGAACTACCAGCCTGATCATGGTGTGCCTCCTGGTCCCTCCCTAGTGACCTTTCGATCGGACCGACTTCTTGGGTGTGTTCAGAACAATGTATCGGACGCCCTGTCGTTCGGCAATAGGTCGCTAGTCCCAATGAAAAAATGGTTCGATAAGCAACGGTTGACTACTCACAGTGGCGTCATGTATGCTAAGAGTGAGATCGGGAAGTGTTTGAGAGGTGCGAACGTGTCCGAAGTCACCGCAAAATCGTTGAAAAATCAGTCCTTCGAGCTGGTGCGCCGCGGTTTCGATCCGGCGGCGGTGACTGAATTTCTGGCGTTGGCGGCCAAAGAGTTCACGGCCCAGAAACGGCAAATTACCGAGCTCAAAAAGGTTAGCGGCAGGATTGACCAGATGCAGGCCAAGGAGGATGCACTGCGCACTGCGGTGCTCGCCGCCGGCAAGGCTCGTGATGGCGTTCTCGCCGCAGCCGAAGAGCAGGCTGGTCGCATCGTCGGAGATGCTAGGAAATCCGCCTTCAGAATGCTTAACGAGGCACGCACGAGTTCGGATGACCTACTCCGGCAAACACGCGCGGAAAAGGACGATCTTGCGTTACAGGTGGACCAACTTCGCAGCGTTGTACGCCAAACCATGTCCTTGCTCAAGGGCATGGCGGCGGGAGCGCTTGGCGATCTGACACAAGCAGAACGGATGCTCGAAGCAGCACATGAAACGCCCGCTGTGGAAGACGAGATCGCCGTCGATATTGTTGACGCCGAAAAGGAACCCGCTCCGTCCGCCGATGAGCTTGTCGATCAGATGACCAAAATGATGGATGGCTCATCGGATGCAACCACGCTCCCGGATGCGGTCGACAAGCTGCTGGCCTTGCTTCGTAGCGTCGGTTAGCAGAACCGGGCGAGGTGCCAGGGACTACGAGGTTGGTTGTGCCACCAGGTGTCGGCTAAGAATCGACCAGACTTCCGGTCGGGCTAGTTCCCTGTCCATGGCGTTCAGTGTTGTAAGAAACGCCGGAACCGCGTTCTTGACCGCCATCGGGTTGGGGCGGGTGACGTTCATCACGTCATCGTCGGGGCGCAGGATCAAGACATCGGTGGCCGGCCACGTCTGGTGGATCTTGTCCAGTTCCGCGTCGAGTGCCGCTCTTCCCACCCGATCGAACATCGACTCGTAAAAACGAGCGCCCCGGCGCTTATGGGGAGAGGCCAGGGGTGCAATGACTATGACAAGGTCGAGCGGCTCAGGGTGTGCGAGGAGCAGATCCGCGCTGGTCCCGGACGCAACACCGCCGTCTGCGTACCACCGCGTTCCGATCTTGACGGGGTCAAAGATCAGTGGGACGGCACTCGATGCCGCAACCGCGTCTTTGATCGAGACTTTTGGTTGGGCTGTCGTCCCGAAGGGCGCTCGCTCGTGGCGCTCAAGGTCGTACGCGACTATGACTGTCGGCATCTCGGGCCACCCGTCGGCGGCGTCACCTATCGAGTCTTCGACCCATTCGACAAGCCCGTCAGTGCGATACAGCCCTGGGCTTCCGAGTACGGCGGAGAGGTTGGGCCTGCGTCGTAACGCCGGGAGCAGGCCAGAGCTCACCCATCGGCCAAAACCCTTGGGACGAGTTCGTTGGTAGACTTTTGATCGCAGCCGCTCCGTCATCGCGTCCTGGGTGCGGGAGTCCCCAACAAACGTGGATATGTCGAGCTGCCCGTGGCGGATCATGGCGGCAACGAAGGCGCCGCAGGACGTGCCTACGATCACGTCGGCGGTTTTTGGGTCCCATCCCGTTGCCATCTCCAACGCAAGCAGCGTACCGAAATGGAACGAAGCGCCGGTGACACCACCGCCGCCGAGTACAAGACCTACTGAAACCATCCGATAAGCCTAAGCGGATGTCGTTGTGTTGGAGTCGATTCTCATTACAACAAGGCCGGCTCTCTTGATTCGGTTGCGGATCCGCGTACTATTCGCAGGATGTCTCTTGTGTTCACCAGAGTTGAATTCCCCAGCGGCCGCAGAGTGATGGAGTTCCTCGCCGCCCAGCAGTCGGTCGTCTCACGGCCGGTGTTGTCGGAGTACAAGGCGGTCCGGGTTGGCTCCCAAGCGGTCCGCGAATGGGTCGCGACCGACAGTGAGGATTTGGTTGCGTACCTGCAGATCGTTGAACACGGCCCCAGAAGTTACGCAATCGAAGTGGTGTGCCAAGACGACAGGTACGTCGTTGTTCCACAACTCCTCAGCGCAGCCACCGCTGACCTGGATGGGTCGGTGCAGGTGTGGGCGCGGACCGCTCCAATGATGGCAGCGGTCGAGAATTCGGGAGGCGTGTTAGAGCGAACGCTCCTCGAAATGCAGACCAAACTGCCGATTCCAACATCGGTCTTGATGCCAACTGGCTTCTCAATTCGGCCGTTCGACACGTCGCGACACTCGGAGGCGCTTCGGAGGGTCAACAATCGTGCGTTCGAGGGGCATCGCGAAGCCGGTGGTCTCACCGCAAAAGCGCTTCAAAAGATGTTTTCGCTTCCGTGGTTTCGTGAGGGAGATGTGATTGTGGCATGGATGAACGAAAAGCTTGCCGGGTTCTGTTGGACGAAATGCGAGAACGCCGGCGTCGGAGAGATCTACATTGTCTGTGTCGATCCAGGATTCGCCTCCCGTGGACTTGGAAGAGCCTTGGTCGTCTCCGGGTTTGCTCATTTGCATGACACGTACGGTGTGTCCATCGGGAGCCTATGGACCGATGCCGGAAACCGGGCGGCGGTTGAGCTATACAAATCTCTTGGTCTCGTTACCTCGTCCGAGAATCACGCTTACGGTTTGGAGCTGGTAGCGACCTGAGGAGACATCGGTTTCAAAACGACGTCAGCCGAAGCGCTGCCCGCAGGTGTTGCAGGAAATGTCGGTCTCACCTGTCGTTGCTCGGCACCATGGGCAAGGGAGGTCGGTTGATGGCCGACCGGGACCAACAGGTCCAGCGCGGTTAGCTGGACCACGAATGACCCGAGGTCGGCGTGTCACAGCTGCGATCCCGCTTGCTACAAACGCACCTGCAATGAGAGTCTCTACCACGCTGGCGTTCCCTTTCTATCTTGTTAGAACACTAGGCGAAACGAGGCTGTTTTTGAGTATTTCCCAAGCAGCGCCGGACTAGGCCGCAGTAGCGCCGATAACCGCCCGTTGAAGTTCTGCCACGAGATTCTCATATGCAGCGGGTACCGCGTGCTGCATAGACTCGGCCTCAAACACGAGAGCCATTCCGGCGTGGTAGACGATCCACCGGTCCAGGGCAGGATCGCGCATCGTGGTCCCATACCCTTCCATAAATGCTGCGGCGGCTACCGGTCCGGGGCTTGACCCGATCCGCCACGCAGCCTTGGAAATGTCCCACTCCGGTGGTGCGAGCGTCGCCCATTGCCAGTTGATCAGGGTCACCGAACCGTCGTCGTCAACAAGGAAATTCTCCGGTGAGGGGTCGGTGTGCGAAGCCCGCGGTTCGCTCGCCACCGGCGGCGGGACCGCGGCTGCGGCACTCAACAGCTCGGTCGACAAGCCGGTCTTCCTTCGATACCGTTCAAGTCGGCGAAATGTAGAGCGGAAATCCACCTCGACCCATTCCTGGTCGATGCCGCGGGACAAGTTGGATAGATTGGCCGGTGTAGTGTCGTGGATCGTGCGCATGATTTCGCCGGCCTTACGCGCCAGACCGGGGTTCTCGGGGAGGGTTGCAAGATTCCACTTGCCGGCATCTTCAAGGATGGCCCAGTGAGTGTCCTCCTCAATGCCGCGTGTCAACACGCGGGCAACACCTGCGCAGCACGCAAGCGCCTCGAGAGCGTGCGCCTCGCGGCGGTCCCGCGCCGGGGTGCCATAGACCTTAAGAATCCGTGAGCCTGACTCGTCGAAAACTCTGTACACCTGGTTTCTTCCGGGACGGTGCTCGCCGAGTGTCAACCTTTGATATCTTGCCCCGTTTGCCACGATTTCCGCGACTTTGTCTGCATCCACCCACGTGTCCTATCGTTACCCAACTTCATTGTCGCACATGGTGCAACCAAGCGGCGCGATCGCATCCCACAAATGCGCATTATCGTACGGCCGCGACACACAAAGGAAGATGCTTGTGCCCGTTCTATTGACCTACCCAGATGGCTCCGCCCACGAGTTTGCTGACGGCACAACGGGGCACGACGTAGCAGCCACCATCGGATCCCGTCTCGCGAAGGCAGCCCTTGCGGTGAAGATTGACGACGTTGCCTACGATCTGCACCGCGTCATCGAATCAGACGGCGCGTTCGAGGTGATCACCGCCGAGTCCGAGGATGGCCGCTTCATTCTCAGACATTCAAGCGCCCACGTGCTAGCTCAGGCGGTTCTCGACCTCCACGATGGTGCAACGTTTGCGATCGGACCTCCGATCACCGACGGGTTCTACTACGACTTCAACATCGGTCGATCGTTCACACCGGAGGATCTCGATGCGCTCGAATCCAGAATGGATGAGATCATCGGGGAGAATCAGCCGTTTGAGCGCGATGTGCTGTCCATTGCGGACGCACTTCACATGTTCAAGGATCATCAATACAAAGTTGAGATCATCGAAGGGGTTGATGAAGCCCAGGGTGCCGGCGACGATCACGTTTCAATCTATCGGAACCTTTCGTTTGTGGATCTGTGTCGCGGCCCCCATGTGCCGACGACCGGGTACATAAAGGCCAAGAAGTTACTTCGATCCGCCGGTGCGTATTGGCGCGGCGACGAAAAGCGTGACCAACTTCAACGTATTTACGGGACCGCGTGGGAGTCTACGAAGGAACTGGAGGCTTACCTCCATCGTGTCGAAGAGGCGAAACGTCGCGACCACCGCAAGCTAGGGGCGGAACTCGATCTCTTTTCCTTTCCGGCAAGGCTGGGGCCGGGTCTCGCGGTGTGGCATCCAAAGGGCGCTGTAATCCGCAAGGAGATTGAAGACTATTCACGTCGTACCCACCTGGCAGGGGGGTACGACATGGTTTTCACGCCGCATGTGGCGAAGGCGGAACTGTGGGAGACGTCGGGACATTTGGAGTTCTACGCCGATGGTATGTACCCACCTATGCATTTGGACGGAGAGACTGAGTACCGCCTCAAACCGATGAACTGCCCCTTCCACATCATGATCTACGATTCGAAAGGCAGGAGCTATCGCGATCTTCCCATGCGTCTTTTCGAACTTGGCACGGTGTATAGGTACGAGCGTTCTGGGGTAGTGCACGGACTGCTTCGTGCTCGTGGATTTACCCAAGACGACAGCCACATCTTTTGCACTGAAGATCAACTCGACGGTGAGCTTGCGTCCCTGCTGGCGTTTGTGCTTTCGGTCCTTCGCGACTTCGGCTTTGAGGATTTCGAGGCCGATCTGTCGACACTCCCTGAGAAATGGGTCGGTGAGGCAGACCTTTGGAAAAAGGCTGAGGAGTCGCTCGGCGACGCACTTCGCACGGCGAATCTCGATTTTACGATGGCTGACGGCGAAGGGGCGTTCTACGGTCCCAAGATCGATATCCATATCCGAGACGCCATCGGTCGACGTTGGCAGTTGTCCACTATCCAGCTTGATTTCGCGCAGCCGATCAATTTCGATCTTGGTTATACCTCTGCCCAGAACACGCGAACGCGCCCGGTCATGATCCATCGGGCGTTGTTCGGTTCGATCGAGCGATTCATTGCGATACTCATCGAGCACTATGCCGGCGCCTTGCCTGGCTGGTTGTCGCCGGTGCAGGCCACCATCATTCCTGTGGCAGATCGCCACGACGATTACGCGAATGAGGTTGCGGGCACACTGCGGGCTGCCGGGTTGCGAGTCGAAGTGGATGTTGCCAGCGACACCGTCGGAGAGAAGATCAGACGGGCGGTTACCCAAAAACATCCCGCAGTAATCGTGGTCGGCGACTACGATGTCGACAACGGCACAACCGGTCTGCGTCTTCGCGGTGCTGACCGCGAGGAACGCGGCGTACCGGTCGTCGATGTCGTTACCGCGGTTAGCGAACTGTGTGCGGCGCCAAGGTAGTTCGGTGTCGATTCCATCACCGACAGTGAACTCGCTCGGGGTATTAGTGTTTGCACTACGAGAGAGTGAGAACGCGGCACATGACGAGTAGGAGAGGAATCGAGATCGACCCGGCAATAGCCGAGGCTGCTGAAATTCCAGACGATCTCAACGCAAACGTCGACGCCGTCTACAGGGTTCCGAACACCGACCGACGTAAATGGGCGGGCGCTGTGTACCTGGTGGCTGCCGGTGTTGTGGCCATCACCATTTCGCAAGGGTTGCCAGACGGTATGTGGTTGATCGCCGGGCTGTTTATTCTCATTGGAGTCCATCACATATCTTCGGGTTGGGACCTCAAGGTCCGTGAAGGTGAGGCTCTTGAAGTCGCCAACAAAGTTGTCGGTTTCGGTGTCGGCCATGCGTCCGCGCAGCTCACATTCCGCGGCCTGCGCTCGCGACCTATCTGGAACGTTCTGGTGTTCTCAGCCGACGAACCTCCGACCATGCGAGCCTTGGTTCGGATCGATGCACTCACCGCCGAGGTGATCGAAGACTATTCAGAGCCGGTCCCCGAAGGCGAGCTAACCGACTAGGTCGGTAGCGGCTAGTCGTCGCTGTCTTGCTGCCTAACCCCGCTGCTCGCGAGGCACAAAGTCGAGGCGTGGCGGTCCCGTGTAGATCTGGCGTGGCCGAGAAATACGCGTCTTGGGGTCCTCCGACATTTCTTTCCAGTTCGCAATCCATCCCGGCAGCCGGCCGAGAGCAAACAAGACCGTGAACATGCGTGGTGGAAAACCCAACGCGCGAAATATGATTCCCGAGTAGAAATCTACGTTTGGGTAGAGCTTGCGCTCGATGAAGTAGTCATCCTCAAGCGCCGCTTTCTCGAGCTGCTTAGCTATTTCCAGAAGAGGGTCGTTGCCTGCAACTTTGGCGAGCACGTCGTCGGCGAACCCTTTCAGAATGATGGCTCGGGGATCGTAGTTCTTGTAGACACGATGGCCGAAGCCCATCAATCGGAAGGGGTCGTCTTTGTCTTTCGCTCGCGCTATGTATGACTCGGTCGTCGCATCGGGGTCTGTATGAATCTGTTCGAGCATGTCGACCACAGCCTGATTTGCGCCTCCGTGCAGAGGTCCCCATAGGGCGTTCATACCTGCGGCGACCGAGGCGAACAGGTTTGCTTGGCTCGATCCAACAAAACGAACGGTGGCGGTTGAGCAGTTCTGGCCATGGTCGGCGTGGAGAATAAGGAGCACATTGAGTGCCTTGACGACAACAGGGTCTATCTCAGCGGGTCGCACGGGGAGGCCAAACATCATGCCGAGAAAGTTCTCAACGTATGTCAGCGAATTGTCGGGGTACATGTAGGGCTGGCCGATTGACTTCTTGTACGCCCATGCCGCGATAGTTGGCATTTTTGCAATGAGTCGGATCGCCGACTCGTGGACTGCTGCGGGATCTGACGGGTTGTGATATTCCTCGTAGAACGTCGAGATGGCGTTGGTCGCGGACGACAGGATGGCCATGGGATGTGCGCTGCGAGGGAAGGCGTCGAAGAACGGTTTCATTTCCTCGTTGAGGAGAGTGTGGACTTGGATTTTGTCGGTCCACTCAGCTAATTCCGCTGTGTTGGGGAGGGATCCTTCGAGCAGCAAATACGCTACCTCGAGGAACGTGCAGTTGAGGGCAAGGTCTTCAATGGAATATCCTCGATGGCGAAGGGTGCCGTTAGCACCGTCGATAAATGTCAGCGCAGAGGTTGTGCCTGCAGTGTTTGCGAACCCAGGGTCGAAGGTGACCACCCCGTGTTCAGCGCGCAGCGACCGGATGTCGATCGCAACTTTTCCGATCACGGGGGTTATCACGTCGAGGGTAATATCTTTGTCGTGTATCTGTAAATGTGCGGTTGAGTCGGTCACGACGTGACACGCTCCTATCAAAGTCTGTAACGTTTCTGTGGTCCCCGAAGTCGTCCGAATCATAGTGACGGGACTCGATGGTCGATTCTGCGCTATCTTGTCGGGCCGAACGAGGAGTTCATAAGTGCTCGATCTCAAAGGTCGCAGTCGAGTTGCACCGCTGCTTGATCCGATAGCAAAGGCGCTGTCGTGGGCGAAACTTACGCCGACGGCGGTGACCGTCGCCGGACTCCTCGCTTCTATCGGCGGTGCAATACTCGTTGCAAGACAGGACTGGACGATCGGAGCGGTAATCATTGCGGTGGGGACGTTTCTTGATGCCCTCGACGGACCGCTAGCGCGTCTTCAGGGGACTGCGTCGACCAAGGGTGCGTTTATTGACACGATGTCTGACCGTTTTGGCGAGCTTGCGGTGTGGGCTGGTCTGATCTTTTCTTTGAGGACCAACGACCTTGCACTCATGTTGGCGGTCTTTTCTCTCGGCTTTTCACTCCTCATCCCGTACGTTCGAGCGAAGGCGGAGAGTTGGGATGCCGAGGGGCGCGGCGGCTGGATGGGGCGTGCCGAACGTATGATTCTTCTCGTCGGTGGGATTTTTGCTGCCGGATTCGACCTTGATGTCGACGTAATGCTCCCGATGTTGTGGATCATGATGGTTTTGACCGGGGTCACCGTTGGCCAACGGATTCGTAACACTTGGGCTCAGCTCCCCGAATGAGGGATTGGCTGGGTTACGCCGTCTACCGAACTCTCTCCGGCGCCTTCGGACTGTTGCCGGCGCCAGTGATGCGCCGCGTCGGTTCTGGCATTGGTCGGTTGTCGTCCTACTTCTTGAAAGAACGAAAACGTCTCATCGGCCGGCACCTCCAACGCGCCATCGGCGAACCTCCGTCACAGCGACTTATTCGCGATTCCTTTGCCAGCTATGGTCGGTACTGGGCTGAGGTCTTTTGGATCCGCCCAAGACGGAAAGCCTCGTTCGTGGCGGGCACCGAAGTTATCGGCATGGAACACGTTCTTGCTGCGGTGGCCGGTGGCAACGGCCTCATCATGGGTGTTGTCCACTCGGGTAACTGGGAAGCCGCGGGAAGTGTGGCCGAGTCGGTGGGGCTACGGACACTAGCTGTGGCCGAGGGTCTCAAGAACGAGAGAATCGTTGAGTGGTTCAAATGGTGTCGCGAGTCGATGGGGATTGAGATCGTAGTCGCCCGTAAGGGGTCGGCTGCTACCAGAAATCTCCTGGCGAAACTTAAGTCCGGCGGCATGATCGCGTTGGTGTCTGATCGTGTGACCGGACCCAAAGGTGTGCCGGTGCGATTTTTCGGTGAGATGACAACGATTCCCGCGGGTCCCGCGGCGTTGGCGGACAAGACCGGGGCCGCACTGCTCCCAGTTGGGTGTTTCTTCAACGATGGGCCCGGGCACACGATCGTGGTGAGTGCGCCCATTGAGATACCATCCAATGTGAAAGACAAGACGGAGCGGGTTGCACTCATCGCGCAACGACTGGCCACGGCGTATGAAGATCTGATCCGGCGTCGACCGCAGGATTGGCACATATTTATGGAGAACTGGCCGAGCGATGCTGCGGACCGCACATGAAGATAGCCCTGGTGTCACCCTATGACATGGGCAAACGTGGTGGGGTCCAGGACCAGGTAGCCGTATTGGCGCGTTGGTTCAACGACGAAGGCCACGAGGCTTGTACGGTCGGTCCCGGAAACCCAACAGCAGACATGGGTATTGCCGATCACCGCAGTACCGGTGGTTCGCGGTCATTGTCACTCAACGGCTCCAAGGTGCCCATGTCTCTAGGGCGACACGCAAAGGATCTCACGCTTGAAGCAATCTCTGACGCGGATGTTGTACACGTGCACGAACCATTTGTACCCCGAGTCGCGACCGCAGCCCTTGTCGGGGCGGTACAACCCGTCGTCGCGACATTTCACGCCGACCCGGCACAGTGGACTCGCCGTTTGTATTCGGTGGGTTCGTACCTGGCAAGGCGGGTCATATCAAATGCGAAAATCGTAACAACCGTGAGCCCGGTGTCCGCGTCAGCGATTGCTGGTTTCACGGACTACGAAATCATCCCAAACGCCATCGAAACAGGATTCGCCACGAGCACCAAGACCCGATCGCAGGTGATGTTCCTCGGTCGATCGGATCGCCGCAAGGGGCTGCACGTCCTTCTGGAGGCCTGGCCGAAAGTGCATGCTGCGCACCCCGAGGCGACCTTGATCATCAACTCTGACAGCGGCCAGACGCTTGATGGCGTTCGATACGTCGGTCGTCTCTCGGAAGCTGAAAAGCGGACCCTGTACCTGCAGAGCGACATCTTCTGTGCACCGAACACAGGCGGTGAGTCTTTCGGTGTCGTGGTGGCCGATGCGCTGGCGGCGGGTTGCGCAGTAGTTGCCTCAGCGATTCCAGCGTTTGTCCACGTCGCCGGCGAAGCGGGGATCTTTGTCGCCCCAGGCGATGTGACGTCGCTGGCCGATGGGCTCGTTCGAGTCTTGGGCGACGACCGACTAAAGCGAGCCAAGCAGGTCGCCGGCCCAATCAGGGCGGCCGAGTTTTCAGTCGTCCGTGTCGGAAACGCCTATCTGGACGTCTACAGACTGGCCCTGAGTATCTAGCCGGCGTTCCAGGTTGGTGCGGTTTCAAGTAGTCTGTTGAGGTCAACACTTCTGGAAGGAGACCGACTGTGGGCACCTCATCTGTAGAGCGCGGCACCAACACCGTAAAACGTGGTTTGGCGGAAATGCTGAAAGGCGGTGTCATCATGGACGTCGTCAATGCGGAGCAGGCAAAACTCGCGGAGGCCGCGGGAGCAGTTGCCGTGATGGCTCTCGAACGCGTGCCAGCCGATATTAGGGCCGCGGGGGGAGTGGCCAGAATGGCCGATCCGACGATCACTGAGCAGATCGTTGCCGCCGTCGAGATTCCGGTCATGGCAAAATCTCGAATCGGCCACTTCGTTGAGGCGCAAGTGCTGATGACTCTTGGTGTCGACTACATCGACGAGAGTGAGGTTCTTTCTCCGGTTGATGAGTTCCACATTGATAAATGGGCTTACGACATTCCGTTTGTTTGCGGCGCTAAGAATCTTGGAGAGGCTTTGCGGCGAATTGGCGAAGGCGCGGCAATGATCCGCACCAAAGGTGAACCCGGCACGGGTGACGTGATCGAAGCGGTAAGACACATGCGCACCATGACGTCGCAGATTCGAGTCCTCACCGTCCTCGGTCCTGATGAGATTATGAATGCAGCAAAAGACTTGGCGGCGCCGTACGACCTGGTGAAGGAAGTCGCCGAAACAGGAAGGCTACCGGTAGTCAACTTCGCGGCGGGTGGCATTGCCACACCGTCTGACGCAGCATTGATGATGCAGCTCGGATGCGACGGCGTGTTTGTCGGTTCGGGCATCTTTAAATCGGGGGACCCGGAAGCTCGGGCGCGTGCGATCGTGGAGGCAACCACGTTCTACAACGATGCCGAAAAGATCGCCAAGGTGTCCCGTAACCTCGGCGAAGCCATGGTCGGTATCAACATCGAGACCTTGAATCCACAAGAGCTCATGCAACATCGGGTGCCTTGATGTCCCCAGCCGTGATCGAAGCTAACTCGGCTAATGATCGGCCGGTGCGCAACCACGGAAGCATATTGGCATGATCGTCGTCGGGGCGTTAGCTCTCCAAGGCGACTTCCGGGAACACCTTCACATGGTGTCAAAATTGGGTGTCGAAGCCGTTGAGGTAAGAACGCCCCAAGAACTGGCTAGCGTCGATTGTCTCATTATCCCCGGCGGCGAATCAACCGCGATTGGGAAGTTGGCCTCCCGTTACGGAATGATCGAACCACTGCAACGCCGTATTCGCGCTGGGATGCCGGTACTTGGTACCTGTGCGGGGATGATATTTCTGGGTACGGCGACGACCGGGAAACCGCAACCGCAGCTGGGTGTTCTCGACGTCACGGTCGAGCGGAACGCGTTCGGTCGGCAACGTGATTCGTTTGAGGCCATGCTGGATGTCAAGGGTCTTGACGAACCGATGGCGGCGGTGTTCATCCGTGCCCCCTGGATCCACGAGATTGGCGACGATGTCGACGTGCTCGCAACGGTTTTCCATGCTGGCAGTGGGCGCGAATACCCCGTGTTTGTTCGGCGTGCGAATGTGATGGCCATATCATTCCATCCCGAGTTGACTAACGATGTGCGAGTTCACGAGATGCTGCTTGCACTTGTGGACGAAAGACCAATCGGCGAGGATGTGTAGATGTCTGGGCATTCCAAATGGGCAAACATTAAGCACCGCAAAGGTCGTCAGGACGCTAAACGCGGCAAGCTGTTCGCCAAGTTGTGCCGCGCGGTAGAGGCCGCGGCTCGCAATGGCGGTAGTGATTTGAGCGCCAACCCCGCGCTCGTGACAGCGGTTCAGAAGGCGAAAGACAACTCAGTCCCCAAAGACAACATCGAGCGGGCAATTTCCCGCGGAGCAGGTGAGGTTGACGGCGCCGCGTACGAAGAAGTCTGGTACGAAGGTTACGCCTCAGGAGGTGTCGCGGTCTACGTGCATGTGCTTACCGACAATCGCAATAGGAGTTCATCCGACGTACGTTCCGCCTTCAGCAAGAACGGCGGAAGTCTCGGGGAGCCTGGTTCGGTTGCCTATCTGTTTGAGCAGAAGGGCATGATTGTGGCAGTAGGTGATGAGGACACCATTTTGATGGCGGCGCTTGAAGGCGGGGCCGACGACGTTGCGGAGAGTGGCGAGGGTTTCGAGATAGTCACGGACGTCGGGGATCTCGGCGCGGTGCGCGCAGCGCTCGAAGACGCCGACGTGACGATTGAACAGGCCGAGGTTACGCAACTGCCCACGATCTCGGTGGAGCTTGGTCCGCAGGAGGCGACTTCGGTGTTGCGGCTGATCGATGCACTCGACGATCTTGATGATGTGCAGGACGTTTACGCCAACTTTGAGATCTCCGAAGAGGTGTTGGCCGAGCTGAGCTGACGGCCCCTCGGAGACGTTGAGTGTCCGCGCCGTCTGCTGTAGTGTGGGGAACACATGTTCGTACTTGGTATCGACCCCGGGCTTTCAACGACAGGCTACGGCCTTGTGGAGGTCGTGCGTGGTGTTATGGCCGTTGTTGTCGCGGGAGTGATCCGCACGGACCCCGCTATGCGTATCGAGAATCGTCTTTGCGAGCTTGAGAGCGACCTAACCGAACTGATCGGTGAGCACCAGATTGATGAGGCAGCGCTCGAGACGGTGTTTGTGAACCGCAACCGCACGACTGCAATGGGTGTGCTGCGGGCATCGGGTGTTGCGTTGATGGTCCTGGGGCACCACGGCATACAGGTCACGGAGTACACCCCTACCCAAGTCAAGGCCTCGCTTTCGGGGTATGGCGGTGCCGACAAACTACAGATGCAGCGGATGGTGCAGATTCGCCTGAAGCTCTCGACCCTGCCAACACCCGCCGACACGGCGGATGCTCTCGCTATTGCGATGTGTCACGCGCAATCGTTGCGGATGAACCGCGCCGTGGAGCACGCACCATGATTGCGCGACTGCGAGGGACGATTGTGCATAAAGACTTTGACCGTGTGCTTGTTGACGTCGGTGGCATCGGCTACGAAATCATCATCCCGTCGCGAGCACACGCCGACCTGCCTCCGGTTGGGTCAGAAGCGGTTCTCCATACGCATACCTATGTGCGTGAGGATCAGCTTGCCTTGTTCGGATTTACCACGGCGGATCAGCGAGACGTCTTCCGGATTCTTATCGGTGTATCTGGGATAGGACCGAAGGTCGGGATAGCGATTCTTGCCACCCTTGACGTCGACAGCCTGCGCCGCGCGGTGCTCACCGACGACGTCGACACGTTGACCACCGTGCCCGGCATCGGCAAACGCTCCGCGCAGAAAATTCTCCTCGAGCTGAAACCCAAGATGGATCTGCCAGACCTCGAAACTCTGTCGCCGACGTCCGTACTTGGCGAGGTCCGTGACGCCCTCGCGGGCCTTGGTTATCAACCCGCGGAGATTCGTGGTGTTGTTGCGGGTCTGCCGGACAGCGAAAGCGTGGAGAGCCTTCTCAAGGCGGCACTGCAACGTTTGGGAGGGGCCTAGACGTGCGTGAAGAGGGCATTCTTTCGTCAGAGTCACTACCACCCGAAGCTGAGGTCGAGGCGTCGCTGAGACCGAGGACCTTAGACGAGTTTGTTGGCCAGGAAGGGCTCAAGGAACGACTCCGCATCCTGATCGAGGCCGCCCAGGCGCGTGACGAGAGCGTTGACCACTTGCTGTTTTCGGGGCCTCCGGGCCTAGGGAAAACCTCACTGGCGGCGATCATCGCGCGCGAGATGGGTGCCCAGCTACGGGCGACATCGGGGCCTGCAATCGAACGACCAGGCGACCTAGCAGCCGTCATCACCAACCTCGACCGCGGTGACGTTTTGTTTATCGATGAAGTCCACCGTCTTCCACGGCCTGTGGAAGAAGTGTTGTACTCAGCCATGGAGGACTTCCAACTAGATATCGTTGTCGGCAAGGGGCCGGCGGCCCGGTCGATTCGGTTGGATGTCCCACGCTTCACCCTCATTGGGGCCACGACACGCGTCGGTCGCGTGTCGTCGCCGTTGCGTGATCGTTTCGGCTATGTCGCCCGCCTCGACTACTACGACAGCGCGTCGCTGGCCCAAATCGTGCGGCGGGCTGCATCGATTCTTGATGTCGACATCGACGACGAAGGCGCGGAACTCATCGCCGGTCGGAGTAGGGGCACCCCTCGGATTTCGAACAGGCTGCTGCGGCGAGTTCGAGACTTTGCCACTGTTAGAGCAGACGGGCACATAGACGCCAAGATCGCTGACACGGCGCTCGGTGTTTTCGAGGTTGACTCCGAAGGCCTCGACAAGGTCGACCGCTTCGTCCTTCGGGCGCTCATAGAAAAGTTTGACGGAGGTCCGGTGGGGCTGACGACACTCGCTATTGCCGTTGGTGAAGATCCTGAGACGGTAGAGGACGCGTATGAGCCGTTCCTGCTTCAAATGGGGATGCTCAAACGCACCGCCCGTGGGCGGGTCGCGACGCCGCGGGCGTACCGGCATCTGGGCATAAGCCCTCCCGACGTCGCCGCCACGCCAGAGAGCGACCAGCCGTCTCTGCTTGACGCTGAGGATGTTTGATCGCGGTTCATGCAAGCAAGTGACTTCTCTTACATGCTTCCGGCCGGCTCGATTGCGCAGAAAGCGATCGAACCTCGTGACTCGGCGCGGCTGTTGGTCACGTCCACGATGGCTGGTCACGACTTTACGGATCTCCCGCAGCTACTCGAACCTGGGGACCTATTAGTCGTCAACCACACTAAGGTGCGCGCCGCAAGGCTATCGGCCGTGCGTATTGCCACGGGCGGTGCTGTTGAGGTGCTTCTGGTCAAGCGGGTCGACGCACTCAGGTGGGAGGCGCTGTTCCGTCCCGCACGCCGAATGCGTAAGGGCTTGATGTTGGAGGCAGGTTGCCTCTCCATTGAATTACTCACCGACCCCGTGCGCGGTGTCGGGACCGTTGCAGTGGACGCGCCGGGAGACGTCGAAGGTGCAATAGCGCTAGTTGGTCAACTTCCGCTGCCGCCGTACTTTCACGGATCTCTCGAGCGTGACGATCGATACCAAACCATGTTCGCAAAATGGGTGGGCTCTGCTGCCGCTCCGACCGCCGCCCTGCACTTCACACCTCGTGTAGTGTCTGATCTTGCGGAGCGCGGCGTGCGAATCGAGCCTGTCGAACTTGCCATCGGCCTCGATACCTTTAGGCCGATGGCTGACGGTTCGGTTGCTGCGCACAAGATTCACTGTGAGGCATTCCATGTGCCGTCTGAGACCGCACGAGCGATAGCGTCGACGGTGCAAGCCGGTGGCCGTGTGATAGCTGTAGGCACCACCGTTGTCCGTACACTTGAGACCGCTGCCGAGTCGCGAGGCGTGGTGCGTGTGGGTGCGGGTGAAAGCGATCTATTCATCACTCCCGGGTTTCGACCGCTGATTGTCGACGCAATGATCACGAACTTCCATGCACCACAGACCACCCTCATCGTGATGATCGCTGCTCTTTTGGGCGAGAGATGGAGGACTGTGTACGACTACGCGCTGGCCGATCGTTATCGATTTCTGTCGTTCGGGGACGCCATGTTTATAGATCAGTTCGCGTGTTAAATCCGGCGATCTGGCAGTTGTCGAGCATGAATGGCGACGCACGGGCCGGTGTTCTGAGCATCCTCCACGGTGACGTCCCAACACCAGCGTTCATGCCTGTCGGCACTCGCGCCACGGTGAGAGGGTTGGATAGCGACGATTTGGCTGCCTGCGGGGCGGACATGCTGCTTGCAAACACTTACCACCTGATGCTTCGGCCGGGCGAGAAAGTCGTGAAAGGGTTGGGGAAGCTGCACAAGTTTGCAGCATGGGACCGGCCGATCCTGACCGATTCGGGCGGATTCCAGATGTTCTCGTTGGCCTCAGAGGTCACGGAAGATGGTGTCGCGTTCCGCTCGTCATATGACGGCACTCCGGTGATGCTCACACCCGAGAGGGCGATGTCGGTACAAGAAGATCTTGGTGCTGATGTTGCAATGGTGCTTGACGTGCTGGTCGGGCTACCCGCGAGTCGCGAGGACATTGCGGCTGCGGTAGAACGAACCTTGAGGTGGTCGGAACGGGCATTAGCGGCCAAACGTAACGAGGATCAGGCGCTGTTCGGCATAGTGCAGGGAGGTGTCGACCCGGCGCTGCGTCAACTGTCCGCTAGGGGCACCGCGAATCTCGGAGTTGCAGGTTTCGGGATTGGAGGGCTGTCCGTAGGCGAAACGCCAAACGAGCGAAACATCGCACTTGAGGCGGCGTTTGCAGAGCTCCCAGTCAATAAGGTCCGTTATGTGATGGGACTCGGCGACACTGAGGGCCTACTCGACGCCATCGAGCGTGGTGCAGATCTGTTCGACTGTGTGCTGCCAACCCGTTTGGCCCGTCACGGAAAAGTTCTGAGTCGCGGCGGCGACTACTCGGTGAAGCGCAGCGAGTGGATCTCTGAGGACGCGCCGCTTATGGAGGGGTGCGAGTGTTATGCGTGTCGCACCTATTGCGTTGGTTACATCAGGCATATGTTCAACACTCGGGAGTTTCTTGGACAGCGCCTCACGACTCTTCACAACCTCACATACACGTTGACCCTGGTGGCGGACGCTCGCGAGGCGATCCTCGCCGATCGGTTCAGCGCCTTCGCGGCCGATGTGAAACAGCGCCGGCTCGGTGACTTTCAACAGAACGCAGGGGTCAACTAACCTATGGCATCCCAACGTTTCGCACGCTGGGGTTCCATGTAGAAATGTTGGAGGACAAGTGTTGCCTGTTGTGATGCAGATACTCGCTCAAAGTGGGAGTAGCGATTCGGGCGCAACGTTTTTGGGGTTGCTGCCGCTGGTCGTCATCGGCGGTTTGTTTTACGTCATGATGATTCGTCCACAAAAGCGCCGCGCGCGTGCCTCGCAAGCGCTGCGCGATTCCGTTTCCGTTGGTGACGAGATCCGTACCGTCGGTGGGATCCTCGGCCGCATTGTCGATGTCGACGATGAAGAGATCGGCCTCGAGGTGGCTCCCGGCTTGACGATCCGGCTGACTCGGAGGGCTATCGGCGAACGGCTCGACGGTAGCGACGAATGACTCGAAATCTTTTCATGAGAGCCGCAGCTATGGCTGTGTTTTCGTGGGTGCTCGTCGGCGGGTTGATCGCTACGGGACACACGCCCAAACTTGGGCTCGATCTCCGTGGTGGGTTCGCTGTCGTTCTCCAAGCACCCGAAGGCACCGACAAAGAAGTCATGGACAAGGCCGTCGAGATCATGCGCAAACGAATCGAAGGACTTGGCGGCGTGCAGGAACCCGAGATTTCGGTTCAGGGGGCAACCTCAATCCTCGTGCAACTGCCGGGTGTTGAGGATCGCGAACGCGCTCTTGAGGCTGTCGGCACAACCGGAACACTCTCATTTCGGCCGGTACTCGCCCGCGGATTTGTGAGTCCTGCATTCCAGGACGGTACCTTGCCGTTGCCCGACTCGTTGAGCGACAGCACGACAACGGCCGCGCCTGACGCGGCAGCTACGGTACCGGACAACCTTGATCCAGAAACTGGGTTGACGATTTCAGACGATCCGGATCAGACGTCGTATTTGCAAGGGGACGATGGTTTTGTCTATCAGGTCGGACCCGCGTTTCTGACCGGTGCGGACATCACGGGTGCGACACCGTCGTTCGGCCAACACACCGGCGGGCGTTGGGTTGTCGTTCCACGATTCACCTCCGAGGGCGCGCAGAAATTTGAAGACGGGACAGCGGCCCTGACGCTCTTCGCGCCGAACGATCCACGTCGCGCAATGGCCATCGTCGTCGATGGTCTGGTGACATCGGCGCCAACGATCGATAGCCGACTGCAACCGGGTGAGTTTCTTTCGGCTTCGGGCGTGCAGATCACCATTGGAGCTGTCGAAGACGCCCAGACCGAGGCGCAAGATCTTGCGTCGCTGCTTCGCTACGGTGCACTTCCCACCGAACTCGAACGTCAGCGCGTAGAGTCCGTGTCAGCAAGCCTCGGCTCGGATTCGCTCCGCGCCGGACTCATTGCGGGCATCGGTGGTCTGCTGTTCGTGGCCGGCGCACTCATCGCGTACTACCGGGTGCTCGGGTTGGTTGCGGTTATTGGCCTAACGATCTTCGGATCGTTGCTGGTCACCCTCCTGATCCTCATGGGGATAGTCCAGGGAACCACACTTACGCTGGCGGGGGTAACCGGAATTATCGTGTCTGTGGGGATAACGGCGGATTCGTACATCGTGTTTTTTGAGAGGATCAAGGAAGAACATCGCAAGGGCAAACCGCTGCGCCCCTCGGTGGATTTCGGATTTGAACGCGCATTCTCGACCATCATAAAGGGCGATACTGTGACGTTTATGGGTTCCATCCTGCTGTGGTTGCTCGCTATCGGGCCGGTAAAGGGCTTTGCAATCACACTCGGCATAGCAACAGTTGTCGACGTGGTTGTCGCGTACTACTTCACCCGACCCGCGGTGATGTTTCTGGTTCGATCACGCCTCGGTGAGGGTGGTGCGTTCAGCATCCGCGGTGCCACCGGCAGAACAAACGACGAGTCCGAGGGGGTCACTGCGTGAATGTATTTCGTCAGCTCTACCGTGGCGAGACTTCGTTTGACTTCATCTCAACCACGAAGAGAGTCTTCATAGTTTCCGGGATTCTGTTCACGGTGGTTCTCGGATCACTGTTGTTCCGCGGGTTTGAGGGCAGTGTCGACTTCACCGGGGGCGTGGTCATCGACGCACAAAACCGCGCAAACGCCGACATCACCGCGGTGCGCGACGCGCTGGGTGATATCGGCATATCGGATGCTCGGGTGCAGTTCACCGATTCGGGAACGGTTCTCATCCAGACGGAGGCGCTCGGCAATGCCGACCAGGACGCTTTGGTGCAGGCGGTCGCGGCCGTCGCCGGGGTGGAGGCGGCGGAGACAAATCTCAATGCGGTGGGACCAACATTCGGTGCGGAGATCGCTCGAAGCGCGGTGAAGGCGTTGGTGATCTTTTTGATCGTCGTCGCGTTGTACATCTCTTGGCGATTCGAGTGGAAAATGGCTCTGGCGAGTCTTGTGGCGTTGTTCCACGACCTCGCCGTCACTGTGGGTGTGTACAGCCTCCTCGGCATCGTGGTAACCCCCGCAACCGTTATTGCGATCCTGACGATTCTCGGGTACTCGCTGTACGACACAGTGGTGGTATTTGACAAGTTACGCGAGAACATTGAGGAAATCGGTACGCGCAGCAGCTTTGCGGAGATTGCGAACCTTTCGATGAACCAGGTCCTCATGCGGTCCATCAACACTTCGATGACATCGCTTGTCCCGGTTGGGTCGCTGTTGGTTGTCGGGTCATTCCTGCTCGGTGCGGCGACGCTTCGCGACTTTGCCCTTGCGCTCTTCATCGGGATCGTTGCAGGCACCTACTCGTCGATCTTCATTGCGACTCCTCTACTTACGATCTGGAAACAGAGGGAACCGGAGTGGAGTCGTGTTGCGAATCGCACGGAAGGTGTTGCGGTGGCGACGGCTCCTGAGGTGATGGTGAAGGCAGCGCCGAAAAAAGCGGCATCTACGGCGCCAGCGAGGGCACCAAAGAGCCGCAAGAAGCGCCGGTAGACTAGGACTCCACATCACAAGCGCGTGCGCAAGGCGAAGACCGCCGCGAACGTTGCACCGAGCGGCAACCTCGTAAAGGTCCTTGCGGGCTTTTGGAAGGAACGTCAGAAGTGGTCATTGAGACATCCGAAATTGGGCGCACTCCGCGCGAGATCTTCGAGTCGGTAACCGACCTATTCTGTCAACGCCACGGCGACGGTTCGTATCCGGAAATGCTCGAACGGGCGTTTACCGTCGCAGTCGCAGCCCACGAGGGCCAGTTTCGGCGCACCGGCGAAGACTACGTCACGCACCCTCTGCAGGTGGCTGAAATCCTTGCGGACTTCGGGATGGACAGCGAGACGCTTGTCGCCGCATTCCTACACGATGTTTTGGAAGACACCGATGTCACGCTGGCTGACGTCACAAAGGAGTTCGGCGGTACGGTTGCGGCGCTCGTCGATGGTGTGACCAAGCTCGACAGGATCAAGTTTTCATCAAGGGAGGAGCAGCAGGCCGCGACGATCCGCAAGATGGCAATTGCCATGTCGGATGACATTCGGGTTCTCATCATCAAACTCGCCGACCGCTTGCACAACGTACGAACCCTCAGTTCGCTGCCGATGGAAAAACAGCTGAGGGTTGCCCGCGAAACGCTGGATGTGTACGCGCCGCTTGCCAGCCGACTTGGGGTTCAAGAGGTCAAACATGAGATGGAAGAGCGATGTTTTGCGACGCTTTATCCCAAACGCATGGCCGAACTGGAGGACTTGGTTCGTCGACGTGCACCAAAACGCGAACAACACATCGAGGATGTTATTGGCGAGCTCACAGCTGCGCTCGACGCAGCCGGACTCGAAGCCGAGATAACGGGTCGTCCGAAGCACCTCTACTCGATTTACCGCAAGATGGTCAACTCTGGACTTGAGTTTGACGACATTCACGATCTGATCGGCGTACGGGTCCGGGTGACCGACACAAGAGACTGTTATGCGGTGTTGGGTCTCGTCCACACCATGTGGCGACCTATCGCCGGTCGTTTCAAGGACTACATCGCCACCCCCAAGTTCAACCTCTATCAGTCGTTGCACACGACCGTCGTTGGCCCAGACGGCAAGGCCCTTGAGGTGCAGATCAGAACTCACGAGATGCACTACATGGCCGAGTACGGGATTGCTGCGCATTGGCGCTATAAGGAGGGTCCTAGCGCGGCAGCGGATGAATTTGTAGCCGACCTTAGATCCCTCCAGGAAGAGTCGAGCGACCCCGAGGAGTTTCTTGCAAATCTCAAGCTCGATCTCTACCAGGACGAGGTATTTGCGATCACGCCAGCGGGAAAGGTGCTCACTTTGCCAAAAGGGGCAACACCCGTCGATTTCGCATATCTCGTGCACACCGATGTCGGCCACACCTGTGTGGGCGCCAAGGTGAATGGGAGGCTCGTACCGCTGGCAACTGAGCTTGAGTCGGGCGACATTGTTGAAGTGCTCACATCGAAAGCGCAAGACGCACATCCCAGTCGAGACTGGTTGGAGTTTGTAAAGTCGTCGCGCGCGGCGGCGAAAATACGTAACTGGTACACAAAGGAACGCCGTGGCGCGGCTTTGCAAGACGGGAAGGACTTCGTAGCTAGGGCGATCCGGCGTGAGGGCCTCGGCTTGTCGCAAAAGGGCAGGGAGCACTTGCTCACCGAAATCGCCACGGACCTTGGGTACGACGACCGCCTTTCCATGTTCGTCGCAGTGGGGGAGAATCGGCTAAGTGCGCAAACAGTCAGTAACCGGCTGGTGAGACTGCTTGGCGCTGACGGGGGACTCCTCGAAGCTGACGAGTCCGAGGATCTGCTCTCTCCGCCGGTACAGCGTAAAGCTCGGCGTCCCGAGCGTGCGATCATCGTCGACGGCATGGACGACCTGCTAGTACGGATCGCCCGATGTTGCGCCCCGGTGCCGGGCGACGAAATCATCGGTTTCGTGACCGTCGGACGGGGCGTATCGGTGCACCGCGCCGACTGTGCGAATGTCGAAGCTCTCGGTGAACGTTCCGAACGTATCATCGATGTGTCGTGGGCGCCCCAACAGACCGGCTCATTCTTCGTGTGGGTGCAGGTGGAGGCGCTCGACCGTCCATGGCTGCTACGAGACGTCACATCGGTGTTGTCTTCTTTGGGGGCGAACATCCAGGCTTCGTCGTCCGCGACCGGGCGTGATCGTATCGCGATTCTGCGTTATGAAATCGAGCTCAGCGATGCCATGGCGCTCGCCGGAATCGTGACTGAGTTGGCCGCGATCGACGGTGTTTTTGATGCCTACCGGTTGGTTCCTCAGACCGGGGGAAACTAGGACCCGAGCCGTGCTTCACCACGGTCTGCGGTAACGGCATTCGTACCGGCAACGATGTTTCGCTCCGACTCAGATCTTGCGGGCTACGTCGGCCAGTAGTCATGTCATGCAGCGGAATTTAGTGCCCGAGAACATGGCCTCAGAACTCAAGAAACCGCCCAAGAATGCCGACAAATTGGGATGGCAACACTGAGGGACCGGCTGGTGGTCCGCATGCAACGCGCCGAGGGCGGTTTCTCCATCATCGAATCGATGATGGCGGCGACAATTCTGCTGATCGCCATCGTGCTCACGGTAACGCCTCTGGCGGTCTCCATGCGGGCGATCGACCGGGCCAAAGACACAACGATCGCTGAGAACATCGCCCAGGCCCGCATCGAAGAGGTCCGCTCTCTGCGGTACAACGATGTTGGCAATGTCGGCTTCGAACCCAACGGAATAATCTCTCGGACCGTGACCCAGACAGTGTCGGGTCGCGACTTCACCGTCCTAACTACGGTTGAGTACGCCGGCAGCCTGACCGGTCTCAACGTGGTTGCCCAGGGCGGTGACGGCGTGCAGGGTTTCTACGACATTGGTGTTAACTACAAGTCTGTCGTCGTTACTGTCTCCCCTGTCGTCGGTTCGGCAAAGCCCGTGACAATGGAGACGATCATCTCTCCTCCGACGATCGCCGCTCAAGAACAAATCGCGGTAGTTCAGGTGGATGTCGTCCTCCACGAGCCTTATGACTCCTACGGCGATGCCGCGCCGACACTGCAGATTGTGGGCGCGAAAACCTACGTTTCAGCGAACGCGACGTTGTCTCAGTATTTTGTCGAGGTCGATTTCGGAACTTATAACATCGAGCTATTTTCGGGATCTGACTGGCTAATCGACCCGGTATCAGTCTCATCCGGTGCAACGAGCGTCGATGCAGTCGGGGGTTGGAACGCGAGACGCACAATACAGCTGTACCAGCCAGCGTCTCTAGCAATGACGATCACCGATAAGGCTACCGGTTCGCCGATCGCGGACGCGGTCTTGACGGTAGAAGATCTGTCGTCAGGTTGGACTACCACAGGGGTAGCTGGGGAGTATGACTTCTCAAATCTTGTCCCAGATCGGTATCGAGTAACGGCAGCGGCGGGGGGGTATGCGCCGGCCTTCGTCGAGATTGATGTTCCCGGGTCCGGAGGGGCCAGTAGCGTTGCAGGCACCCTTGAGTTGGAGGTGCCGCCGTACGACACCGTGAACTACACCTTTACCGTGAGCTACGGCGGACAGTCCGACTACGTCATCAATGGTGCGGAGGTGACTGTTACGCACCCGACGTTGGGTTCCTGGGTCGGACATACAGATGAAACTGGGAATGTCACGCTCAATATCCCCGCGAACATGTCAAGCCTCGTAGCCACTGCAACAACGACTTGGGGCCACGGTAGCGTCGTATGGCGCTTCAGATCGACGCCTAGCGCGGAGAGCCGGGAACTCAAGTTGACAAAACCGCTTTCCACTGATCGATTCCGGTTACGCTATGGCCCAATAGGACCGAACGGATTTTACGAGTATCGAGTTGGGGGCACCGCCGGCACATGGATCCGAATACCGGCTAACTCCTTCGGCAATGTCTCGTTCATGGTCGTCGAAAGCTATGGGCTGCTCGTCGAGGTGACCGCATACTGCGGTGTCACGGACTATCCCGCGTCACCGCTAAGCACGGCAAGCACGACGCTGAATAACAGAAACAAGACGTGGAGTGTGTCCTCGTCATGCTGATGCCATCAACAGCCCGCCGGTTGCATGGTGAACGTGGCACGACGCTCACCGAGGTGCTGGTCGCCTCGATGTTGACAGTCATGATCGCGGCCGTGTTCCTGACCCTGTTTTCTGCCTTCTCGCGGAATGTGCAAGTTGAACAGCAGCGCGCTGAAGCGCTACGCGACATTCGGCCGGTTATCGCCCAGATGTTGGTCGAACTGCGCCAAGCCGTCGATGTTGATAATGATGGAGCGATCATTGCAAGCCTTGATTCCTCATGGGGCGGGTTGGATGTTGTCTTTCATTCGGACCGACGTGACGACATGGCGGGTCCGGAGAAGTACCACTACTACATTGCCAATTGCAGCGGCGGGTTGTGTGACCTCATGCATGAAACCACGCCCGCAGACGCCGGCTCGGGGCCGAACTGGACGTATGTGATCGGTCCGTCAATTACCCGCGTGTTGGTGACAAACGTCGTCGCCTCCGGGAACCCATTGTTTGAAGGCATTTCGTGGGCTACTGGGTCAGAAGTGGTGACGACGTCATGCGATGCGACGGCGCGGTGTGTCTTCGAAGTTGTCAAGATCGATCTAAGGATCGATCCTGATCCGAACAACGCGACACTCCCCGAAGTACAGATTCTCGAAGCTGTGAGGTTGCGTAATGGTCAGCGTACTTAGGATGCGGAGGTTGCACAACGAGGAAAACGGCGTCGCTATGGCGACCGTGATTATGGGCATGCTTGCGATCACCCTGATGACCGTGATGATCCAGTCCCTGGCAAGTTCTCAACTCAGCCAGGCGGACTATTTTCAGCGTGAGGACACGGTCCTCGCCGGGACAGAGGCGATGCTTGAACGATACGCCACCAAACTTTCTATTAATCCGCTGTACTACCAGCGTTACGTCGACGAGGCAGAGGCGCCTCGGAAATGTGTCGATCAGAACTCCTCCGGGTACAACACGATCGTGGAGCCGGGGAACACCTGGATCAGGGATTGCACCACATGGGACTATATCGAAACGACGAACTTCTATACCCACCCCCTGTTAACGGGTGGCGCCGGTCCCGCTGACGATATTGCAGTATTGCTGAGGGTGTCGCCGCCATCGGACGGAAAGGCGGTGGAGGTGACGGTCGTCGGACGACAGGCTGGTTTTCTCAACCCGAGAGTCGTCACAGCCGAGATTCGCCCGACGTCAGTCTCCGAGTTTGTCCGTATGGTCGAGAACGATCTTCGTTACGGCAGTGGAGCCAAGACGTTCGGCAAGGTTTACGTTGGTGGCAATGTCGGGTACCGGACCGGCGGCGAAGCACATGCCGATGTGTTCGCCGAGGGTTCGATCGGGTTCTACTCGGGTGGCAGGTGGTACGGACCGCCTACTTGGGAGAACGGTGCCGAGGGATACGACTCGAGTGGAAGCTACAACTCTGCTGGGGAGCTGATTACCGACTACTACCCCGATCCGATCGATTTTGACAGATTCTGGGATGATCTCGACTTGCTCGTACTCGAAGCATGCGAGGGGGGAGGTGTGTGCCTCGATCCTGCCGTGGATTCGCGAATCCCAAGCAACGTGGCTGCATATCTCATAGAAACCGTCAACGTGTCCGGGCAGCCCACCAAACTCAAAGTTTCGTATGCGACAAGCGGGCCGAGCGCCGACTACTGCGATGGTGACGAATCAGGGTGGACGAAATACTCCCAGAACGGCACCTGGAACTACCTCGACACCTTCGACGTGCCAACGAACGGTGCGGTGTGGGCGAACCAGCACATCGTGATCGGTCGCAAAAGTTCCTCGCCTTTTGTCATGAGCGGCATCGTGTCGTTTTACGCTGGCACGGCGTCGAGTCGGCGAAACATCATTGTGGGATCAGACGTGTTATATGTTGATGGACTCAACGGTACCGACATGGTGGGCTTGATCGGTTCGGACGCGGTGTGGATCAATGGCAACGGTATTGGAAACGATAGGGTTTTCAATCTGTATGCCGCGATCCTCAACCAGAACGGCCAGCTCATGACCTCGACAAGTTGTGCCGGTTCCCCGATGAACGGGCCCAATAGCGTTCTCAATATGTACGGCTCGAACGCATCACTCGGTACCGGGAATATGTCGTGCTGCTTTACTTTCCGCAACTACAATTTCGATGAACGCCTTGCTTGGATTCGCCCACCGTTCTTCCCACTGCTCAGCGACGCGTGGCGCTACACCAACTGGCGGGAGACCGCCACGCCATGCTGGGCTAAGCCCGCTGGCTGCTCTTAACACTAGTGACCTTGATAGCGCGACGAACGGGAGGTGGGGTAGTCTCTCGTGCATGAGTTTGGTCGTTGAAGGGCGGTCCCTGTGGATCGCCCAAACTAATTGTTATGTGATCGCTCGTGACCGCGGCGGTCCCGGCATTGTCGTTGACGCCCCACCGGACGTCGAGCAGATGGGGGAGCTTCTCGCGGACCTCGATATCACGCCCGTGGCACTGCTCGTAACCCACGGCCACATTGATCATGCGGGCGGGTCCGGCGGGTTCGCGGCGCGGAATCCTGGTGTCATCACCTATCTTCATCCCGATGACGAATTCCTGTATCGCGACCCGGCGACTATGTTGCGACGCCTTATGGGAACGATCCTGAACGCTGAGGAAATCAATCGTGAGTTCGGCGCTCCTGCCCAACTCGCCGAACTTTCGCATGATCAGCACCTCGAGATTGCGGGGATCGACATCCAAGTGCTGCACACGCCCGGTCACACCCCGGGACACTGCTGTTTCTTGATACCTTCTGAGGGATTGCTGTTCAGCGGCGATCAGTTGTTTGCGGGGTCTGTCGGTCGGACTGACCTACCTGGTGGCAACACCGAGCTGCTCTTTGAGTCGATGCGTGCTAGCATCCTGCCGCTCGACGACGACATCGAAGTCTTGCCAGGACACGGACCGGCCACAACTATTGGCTACGAGCGGCATACCAACCCGTTCCTCCAGGAGCTTTCGTAGTGGATATCAGGGCCCCCAAGGGAACCGACGACATCCTCCCCCCGCAGTCGCGGATATGGAGTCACGCCATGGCGGTGTTTGAAGACATGTCACGGCGTTACGGTTACGGCATGGTGTTCACGCCAATGTTTGAGCGAACCGAACTCTTTGAACGTGGGGTCGGAGCCGACACCGATGTTGTCGAAAAGCAAATGTACACGTTCGCTGATCGAAAAGGGCGCTCGTTGACACTGCGCCCCGAAGCAACCGCATCCGTGGTGCGTGCGGTGCTCGAGTCGGGCCGGGCCGGCGTGTTCAAGGGTGCGTATTCGGGGCCCATGTTTCGCTATGAACGCCCTCAGAGGGGGAGACGCCGACAATTCTGGCAACTCGGGGTCGAATATCTCGGTGAACCAAGCCCTCTTGCTGATGTAGAGGTCATCGAAGTCGGATATCGGTTCTTGGAGAAGATGGCGGTACCGGACGTTGAAGTACAGCTGAACTCCGTAGGGGATCCTGGGGACCGCGTTGAGTACCGCACCGAATTGCAATCCTGGTTGCGCGAACGCGAGGAGCAGCTTTCGCCGGAATCACGAAGGCGGATAGATACCAACCCCCTGCGAGTTCTCGATTTGAAAGCAGATCGCGACACCACTGCTCACGCTCCGACACCAGTTGACCATCTAGGAACCGCGGCGGCTGAACACTTCGCCGCGGTCAAACTAGGGCTTGAAAACGTTGGCATTCCATATGTGATCGCCCCGCGCCTGGTCCGCGGCCTCGATTACTACAACCGGACAGTTTTCGAATATGTGCCCCGCCAGTACGGTGCTGCCCAGAGCGCGGTCGGGGGTGGGGGACGGTACGACGGTCTCGCCGAGACTCTTGGAGGTAAGCCGATGTACGGCGTTGGGCTAGCAATGGGTCTGGATCGGATTCTCCTCGCTGGCGGAGATATCGATCTTGGGCCGGAGCTGGATGCATATGTCGTGGTGGCAGATCGCACGCTACAAGCTCGGGCCGTGTCGCTCGTCGGGGAACTCCGGTTGGACGGTCTCAGTATCGACATGGATCTCGGCGATTCGAGCGTGACGGCGCAGTTCCGCGCCGCCGACAGAAGGAACGCCGACGTTGCCATCGTGGTGGGGCCCGAGTGGGCCGACGGTGAGGTTGTCATTCGCGACCTCACCTCGGGCGTGCAAGACAATATTCGCGTTGAGGAGATTGCTCCATGGCTACACAAGCGATGAAGGACACTATGGCCGGGACACTCCGCGCCGGCGATATCGGACGCACGGTGCGGATCGCCGGATGGGTCGGCAGTCGGCGCGACCACGGGGGAGTGGTGTTCATTGATCTGCGAGACACAAGCGGCATTGTCCAGGTGGTCCTCAACCCAGAGCACAGCCCGGCACCACAAGATGTGGTGCATGCACTGAGATCTGAGTACTGCATCGCTATTGAAGGCACCGTGCAGGCGCGTCCGTCGGGGACTGCAAACGCCGATTTGCCAACGGGTGATGTCGATGTCGTGGCGACATCTCTAACGATTCTGAACCCGTCCGATCCTCTCCCTTTTCAAATCAATGATCGGGTCGAGGTTGAGGAAGTAAAGCGACTGGAGTTCCGGTATCTGGACCTTCGTCGCACACGAATGGCCAACAATCTGCGTGCCCGATCCCGGGCAGTGCAAGCAATGCGCAGAGTCCTTTGTGAGAAAGACTTTCTTGAGGTGGAAACGCCGACGCTCATTGCTTCAACACCCGAAGGTGCTCGCGACATGCTCGTCCCTTCTCGCATGCGACCGGGGCACTTTTACGCGCTTCCCCAGTCGCCGCAGCTTTTCAAGCAGATGTTGATGGTTGCGGGCGTCGAGCGGTACTACCAGATCGCCCGTTGTTACCGAGACGAGGACCTGCGCGCCGACCGCCAGCTTGAGTTCACGCAGCTCGACCTTGAAGGGTCGTTCTGGACACAGGAAGACGTCCTCGACACTCTCGAAGACATCGTGTGTGAGGTGGTCGGAGACGTACGAGGCACGGAGTTACCTCGGCCGTTTGTACGAATGACATACGCCGAAGCGATGCGCCGGTTTGGCACTGACAAGCCCGACACGCGTTTCGCAATGGAGATTGCCGATCTGACCGACACATTTGCCGACACCGATTTCAAGGCGTTTTCCGGGGTTCTCGAAAGTGGCGGTGTTATTTCAGGGATCAACGTAGGAAAACTCGGGCTCGCGCGATCAGGACTCGACGCTCAGGTTGACCGGGCCATCGAGCTTGGAGCCAAGGGGCTGGTATGGATGGTCGTTCAAGAAGACGGCACGCTGCGTTCGCCGATCGCTAAGTTCCTCACCGATTCCGAAGTGGAAACAATCAAGGTAAGGCTGGACGTCTCATCCGGTGATGTGCTGCTGCTCGTGGCCGATGCCGCTGGCGTAGTCAGGAAGGTACTCGGGCAGTTGCGACTCGACCACGGCAGACCGCAAGACCACGCCGATCTCGAATTCCTGTTCATCGTAGACTTCCCAGCGTTCGAGAAGACCGACGACGGCGGTTTCGCCCCCGTTCACCACCCGTTCACTGCACCTCACTCGGTGCAGGAGATGCGGGACCACCCAGAAACTGCGTTATCGCACGGGTACGACTTGGTGTTGAACGGTTCCGAACTTGGGTCTGGCAGCGTGCGTATCCACAACGCGGAAGTCCAAGAGCAGGTGTTCGACGTGCTGGGAATCTCAAAACAAGACGCCGACGAGCGTTTTGGGTGGTTCGTCAGGGCCCTGCGTTTTGGTGCGCCGCCACATGCCGGTTTTGCGATCGGGGTCGACCGACTGGTGTCCATCCTCCAAAACGAGCCGAACATTCGCGAGGTCATCCCATTCCCGAAGACGCAATCCGGCGGTGATCCACTAACCGGGGCACCCTCGAAAGTTGATCCTGCCCAGCTCGACGAGCTGGGCATTCAGGTGTCGCCCGACGTTATCAAGGAGTGGGCCGACCCTACGTAAGTCATGACGGTCACCCTCAGTGGTGAAGAACCTCTGGACCAGTAGTTATCCGCAGTCTATTATGTAGTGGCTGGCATAGTTTTGGAGGGCAGCGTGGCAGTTGCAGGTTTGTGGGACGATGTCGATGAGGTTGCAAGGCATCGATCAGTGTTTGGTTTGACGTGTCCGATATGCAGTAGCCCGTTGACGGCTGTAGATCTGGTCGGAGGCTCATCTCGCACAGTCGCCGGTTACGAGCTGTCGTGTCCCCAGGGGCACAGCCACGTTGTCGAGGTCACAACCCCCCCGGCGTAGACCTCCGCCGAACCATCGACGGCGCGAGCACGGATGTGCGTTCGGCTAGTGTCCGTACAATGGACCTGTTTGCCGAGCAGCGCGACGAGCGGCGGTTTCTCGCGGCGCCACTTGCGGCTCGGATGAGGCCGAGGTCTCTCGAGGACGTTGTCGGCCAGCGGCACTTGCTCGGCGCTGACGCGTCGTTTCGCGCAATCGTGACCTCCGGCCAGCCGGTCTCCATGATTCTGTGGGGTCCTCCGGGCACAGGCAAGACAACCCTTGCAAGGCTGGTCGCAAAATATTCTGATGCCCGTTTTGTGCAGCTCTCTGCGACATCTGCCGGTGTCAAGGACGTTCGTGAGACGCTTTTCACGGCTCAACAACGGATCGACGACGATCAGGGGCGGACGGTGTTGTTCATCGATGAGATTCACCGATTTTCAAAAGCGCAGCAGGACGCATTACTGCCTGGTGTCGAAGACGGCACGGTGACACTCATCGGCGCAACCACTGAGAACCCGTTTTTTGAGGTAAACGCACCTTTGATATCAAGGGCGACCCTGTTTCAGACCGAACCACTGACTCCCGGGGAGGTAGGCGAACTCCTCGACAGGGCGGTTGCAGACACAACAAGAGGCCTCGGCGGTACCGTAAACCTCACCACGGAAGCACGAGATACGTTGGCTGAACGTGTCGGCGGGGATGCCCGCCTCGCTCTCACAACGCTGGACGTTGCCGCCAAGATCGCCACGCTCCGCAATAGCGATATTGACGACGAAGTCGTCACGGAAGCCCTCCAGAGACGTGTCGTGCGCTACGACAAAGGCGGAGATCGTCACTACGACATTATCTCCGCATTCATCAAGAGTCTCCGCGGCTCCGACCCTGATGCCGCGATGTTCTGGCTGAAAACCATGATTTCGGGTGGCGAAGATCCTAAGTTCATTGCCCGACGGCTCGTCGTGTTTGCCAGTGAAGACATCGGTCTTGCCGACAGCCGCGCGTTGACAGTAGCTGTGGATTGTTTTGCGGCAGTTGAACGTGTTGGATATCCCGAATGTGAGTTTGCGCTGGCACACGCAACACTGTTTCTTGCGTTAGCGCCAAAATCGAACTCGGTGAAAACAGCAATGAGTTCGGCAGCGCGACTTGTGGAGTCGACACCCATTGCAGAGGTACCGCTGCATCTGCGTAATGCTGCGGTTGCTGGACTCGCTGATATCGGTCATGGTGTCGGATACATTTACCCTCCCACCGAGCAAGGCAGCGTCGTAAAACAGGCGTACCTGCCCGAAACGATCGTGGATGCCATCGTGTATCGCCCCCGCAAACAGGGTGCCGAGCTGCATCATGCCGACCGGTTGTCACAGATTGACGAGATTCTCGGCAAGGCGCCGCGACAAAACGCAGAGGAGTAATAGGCGAGCGCAGTGAGAAAGTCGGTCCTGCGCTAGTGAACGGGTAGTACATTGAACACCATGTTCGTTCGACTCAGATGGTTCACGCTTGGCGCAGCCGCAACGGTGGCAGGCGGCATCATCGGCGCGGCAAAGCTGAAGCGTGCTCGCCAGAGCCTCACCGCGCACAATGCCGCCAGACTGGGGGCGCGCGGCGTTGCCGGAATTATCGAACGTGTGGCGGATTCGGTTACCCCTTCAGAACATGGTCCACGCCGGTAGCGGGATCTCGACTCGCTTAATTCACCGACTAATCTCCGCACCCATGCAGATACAGCAGATTCGCACCACATTTCTCGAATTCTTCGAGCAGCGCGGCCATACGGTGGTGCCGTCAGCGTCGCTCATTCCCATTGACCCGTCGCTGCTGCTCACAGTGGCAGGCATGGTGCCATTCAAGCCATATTTGCTCGGCGAAGAGCCGGCCCCTTATCCCCGCGCAACGTCCGTGCAAAAATGTATCCGCACAGGAGACATCGACATTGTCGGAACCACGGCCAGACACATGACGTTTTTCGAGATGCTTGGCAGTTTCTCGTTTGGGGACTACTTCAAAGAGGAGGCGTGCGCCTACGCCTACGCCCTGATGACGGAGGGATTCGGGTTCGACCCGCAGCGTTTGTGGTACACCGTTCACGAGACGGACGACGAAGCCGCCGAGATTTGGATCGACCACGTCGGCGTCCCGGCCGAACGTGTGCAGCGTGGAGGAAACGACAACTTTTGGCAGATGGGTGTCGCCGGCCCGTGTGGCCTGGCGTCAGAGATCTTCTATGACAGAGGCGAGCGATACGGCCACGACGGAGGGGCGATTGGAGGGGACGAAGATCGTTTCGTCGAAATCTGGAATCTTGTGTTTATGGCGTACGTACAAGACGTCCCGTACCACATAATCGGTGAACTCCCCTCGAAGAACATTGATACTGGTGCCGGACTCGAGCGCATCGCAATGGCGCTCCAGGGCACTGAGACACTGTTCGAGACAGACGAGGTTCGCCGGATCATCGCGGCAGCCGAGACCGCAACGGGCGCGACATTTGGTGACAGCAACACTACGGACGTCAGCCTGAAGATCCTTGCTGATCACGGTCGTGCGGTAACACACCTCATCAACGACAAGGTCGTACCGTCAAATGAGGGGCGGGGGTACATTCTGCGCAGGCTGCTGAGGAGGGCGGTGAGACACGGCTACAAGCTCGGATCTTCAAACCTGATCATTCCGGAGATGGTGGAAGCGACGATCGATGTTATGGGCGATGCCTACGCGTCGCTTGTCGAGAACCGTGATTCGATTCTTACTTTGGCCGAGCGCGAAGAAGTGCAATTTCGCAAGACTCTCGAAGCGGGGAACCAACTGCTCGAGGCCGAGCTCAGCGCGATAGCGGCGGCCACGGCCAACCACGAAACAGACACCTCCGATACAGTCGCGTTCTCAGGGGGGACGGCTTTCAAATTGCACGACACGTTCGGGTTCCCGGTCGAGCTAACAGAAGAGATTCTGGCGGAACGCGGCATCGAGCTTGACCGGGCGGCGTTCGATACCGAGATGGAGGCGCAACGCAAGCGTGCACGGACAGCGTTTAAGGGAGCGAACCCCGCTGGTATTGCTGATCTCTACCGCGTGTTGTTACGCGACGTCCAGCTAACCGAGTTTGTTGGATATACGGCTGATACCGCCACCGCAACAGCACTTGCAATCATCCGCGACGGCGAGGTTGTGGAGCGAGCGGACGTAGGCCAAGACATCGAGATATTCCTCGACAAGACGCCTTTTTATGCTGAGTCGGGCGGCCAAATGGGGGATACAGGCGAGCTGAGGACAGCAACGGGGACCGTCGTCATCAGCGATACGCAGCTCGCAATGCAGGGTGTGCATGGCCATCGTGGCGTTGTCACCGCTGGGTACATTCAGGCCGGTCAGGATATCTCCGCCTCGATTGACCTTGCACGTCGAGAGTTCTTGCGGCAGAACCACACCGGTACCCATCTTCTGCACGCCGCATTGCGCGAGGTTGTCGGTGACCATGTCCAACAAGCCGGTTCGCTGGTGGCCCCAGACCGCTTGCGGTTCGATTTCAACCACCACACCGGCATTTCGCCCAAGGAGATCCGTGACATTGAACTGCTCGTCAACGAAGAGATCATCAAGAACTCGACGGTTGACACGGTGATTACGTCCAAGACTGATGCCGAAAAGATGGGGGCAATAGCGTTCTTCGGTGACAAGTACGGTGACGAGGTGCGAGTTGTCAGCACGGGGTCTTTCTCCACTGAGTTTTGCGGGGGGACACACGTGCCGACGACCGGGCAGATCGGGCCGTTGATTCTTGTTAGCGAGGGTTCGGTAGGCGCAAACATTCGTCGTGTTGAAGCGCTTGCCGGCATTCGAGCATATGAACATCTCGTCGGCATGCGACGCGAACTCGAAGGAGTCGGCGAGGAACTTCGAACAAAACCCGGCGGTGTTCTTGCCGCAGCTCGTGCCCTCAACGAGCGAATGCTGGATCAAGAATCACGCATCGAACAGCTCGAAGCGCAAAACCGGTCGCGGGTTGCTACGTCGCTGGCCGAAGATGCCGAGACGATCGGGGGCGCAAAGCTGCTGGTTGTTGGGCAAGACGATTCTGATGCAAACCAGCTCCGCGCACTCGCCTACCAGCTCCGCGACCAGATCGGATCAGGGATCGCGATTTTGGGTTCTGTGAACGCAGGCAAGGGAGTCCTTGTAGGAATCGTCTCAGACGATCTTGTTGCTCAGGGTGTATCGGCAGGCGACATCATCGGTCCGGCAGCCGCACTCCTTGGTGGTGGTGGTTCACGCGACCCACAGCTATCGCAGGCCGGCGGGCCGAATGGGGAGCGGATGCCTGACGCGCTGCAAACGGCGCGGGACACCGCTCGTAAGCTACTGGCGGACCGTTGACCGGCGGTCGGATCCTGGCGATTGACCCGGGGGAGCGCCGCATGGGCATCGCGTTATCCGACCCTACCGGTATCATCGCGTCACCGTATGACGTTATTGATACAAAGCAGCGCGGATTCGTCGAGGCCATTCGGGCAATCTGTGCTGAGCACGACGTTGTGAAGGTCGTCGTTGGCCGTCCGACGTCTCTTTCGGGACACGATGGTGCAGCATCCGAACGGGCTGAACGGATCGCGCAGCGCGTCCGCGACGCAACCGGGTTGCCGGTCGAACTCGTCGACGAGCGCTTCACCACGAAAGAGGCCGAGAGAGTGCTTCTTGAGGGGAACGTCAGGCGCCGTGACCGCAGGGCCGTGATCGACAAGGTTGCCGCTAGTTTCATCCTGCAGACGTACCTTGATCGACCGAATCGACGTGACGAATGAACGAACAGTTCTACGTGGCTGAGCACCAGCCCGATCCTCCAGATGCGCAACCGTGGTGGTTGCCCTGGGTTTTACGGATCGTTGGCGTTGTCGCGATCCTGAGCCTTGGTGTGATCGGGTGGGGGATCATTCGGGGCATCGTTGAAGACTTCGCCGACTCTGTCGGAGTTAGTGCGAGCGATTCGGAGGTGGCCTTCGGCACGATTATCGAATTCACGATCCCAGATGGTGCGTCGGCGCGCTCGATCGCGAGCATTCTTCGCGACCGTGGCGTGATTATCAATTCGCGAACGTTCGAGAAAGAGGTCATCGAGACGGGTGTTGCGAACCAGTTGCGAGCGGGCACCTACACGATGCCTGCCGGCTCCAGCTACGAAGAAGTCGTGGCCCTGCTGACAGAGGGACCGCCAGCGGCTGAGGTGTACAAGCTCACGGTCATTGAGGGGCTCCGCATTGAAGAGATGCTCGCGTCCATATCTGAGGTGTCAGGCCACTCCGTCGCCGTTCTTGAGGCGGCGCTGGTGTCGGGTGACGTCACGTCCGAGTTCCTTCCTGACAGCCTGCCGGATGGGACACCTCCGCTCACCGCGTGGGAAGGTTTACTTGCTCCAGACACGTACGAATTCGTTGTCGGCAGCCCACCTGCCGAGGTGCTGCAGACTCTCGCCACGACCCTCGAAGGTCGACTTGAGGCGCAGGACTGGTCCGATCTCGAGGACGCCGGGTACACACCATATGAGGGTCTCGTAATAGCATCCCTTATCGAAAAGGAGGCGAAGCTTGAGGAAGATCGCCCGCTGATATCCAGTGTGATAGCAAACCGGCTCGACGCCGGCATAGCGTTGCAGCTCGACGCGACGGTGATCTATGCGCTTGGTGAAAATCCAGGTCGCGTTCTTGAATCGGACCTTCAAATTGACTCGCCATGGAACACGTACAGGGTGGCGGGTTTACCGCCTACCCCGATTGGTGGTGTCCGCGTCTCGTCGCTCGAAGCTGCCGCGTCCCCGGCGCAAACGCAGTTTTTCTACTACGTGCTCGTTTCCGTTGAAGGGAAACACGGATTTTCGGAAACGCTCGAAGGGCACAACGCCAAGGTCGCAAAGGCTCGGGCGGACGGAGTGTTGCCATGACCCAGAAGAGACTCAGGCTAGGAATATTGGGGAACCCGGCAAAACACTCGTTGTCTCCGGCTTTGCACCGGGCCGCCCTTGCGGACCTTGCGATCGAAGGTTCGTACGACGCATGGGAAGTCGACGTTGATGGCGCAAAACAAGTGCTCGAGGACCTGCGGCGCGGGTCAATCGACGGATGCAACGTCACGATGCCGTTCAAAGGCCTTGCGTTCGACTACATGGACCGACGTTCGGAACTCGCCGAACGAACCGGAGCTGTTAACACTGTCGTTGCAGCCGACGGTGAACTAGTGGGACACAACACGGATGTTGGGGGAATCGTGGGGGCGTGGCGCTACCGTCATCTTCCTGCTGATGGTCGTGTTCTGGTGCTGGGCGCGGGCAGCGCGGCGGCTGCCGCGCTCGTTGCCCTTGAAGATCGCGACATCGTCGTGGCTGCGCGCTCTGAGGAGGCTGCCCGCGCCGTGATCCGCAAAACCGGTTCTAGAGGAGTTGCTGTGGCGTGGGGGACTCCGATAGCCGGCGTAGTTGTCAATGCCACGCCGATCGGTATGAATGGTACACAGCACACTCCCGCAGTAGTCGAAGCGGCGACGGGGTGGTTTGAAATGGTGTACGCCTACGGCACAACCGATGCTGAACGGACCAGTCTGTTGAACGGAAAACCGGTGTCCTCCGGAACCGACATGTTGCTCCATCAGGCGCTGCTGGCCTTTCGCATCTGGACCGGGGTGGAGCCCAGATTCGATGCCATGGCCGCGGCACTTCCAGTGGTCTAGCAGCCACGAGACCAACCACCATGGGTCACACCCCGTGACTCATTAGCGCAAGTCCTCAAGCGCCCGGATGATGCTGCCGACAAACGTTCAGACGTTCGCTTCTAGCGAGCGTGGGAATGACACCGTTCTGAGGAGAGAATAAGGTGCCGAGCGACGCTCGACATTTAGGCACGATGCTCCTGGAAGAGGGACTTCTTAGCCGCGAACAGCTTGACCGGGCCGCCGAGACGCAGATTGCGTCCGGCGTTCCGTTAGGCCGCGTCCTTGTCGAAGAAGGATTCGTCGTTGAGTCCGATCTGGTCAGGACGCTTGCCCGACAGATCGGCATCGAGTACGTCGATCTCAGTGAGGTCCAAATCGATCCTGCGGCTGTTGCCACGGTGCCCGAGTATCTCCAGGACCGATACACGGTGCTTCCAATCGGCTACGAGGACGGCAGGCTCGTGTGTGCCATGGCCGACCCTGCCAACGTGCTTGCCATCGACGATCTCCGCGCTGTCACCGGACTCGACATCATCACCAAAGTGGCGACACGATCTGATCTTGAAGACGCAATTCGTAGACAATCGAGTTTTGACGAATCTGTCTCCGACCTTGCCGACCTCGCCGCTGAAGAAGAGGACGACATCGACCTCGGCGGGCTTGAGTTCGCTGCCGAGGAAGCACCTGTAGTCAAACTGCTGAATACGCTGATATCTCGCGCTGTTAACGAGCGCGCTTCTGACATTCACATCGAGCCCGGTGAAAAGGATCTTCGCATCAGATTCCGTATCGACGGTGTGCTCCATGAAGTGATGCGGACGCCGCGATCGATCGCAAACGCGGTTGTATCGCGCGTAAAGATCATGTCCGACCTCGACATTGCTGAACGACGCCTACCGCAGGACGGACGGATTGCGCTGCGCGTCTCGGGTAAAGCAATCGATCTGCGCACGTCAACTCTTCCTTCTATCTACGGAGAAAAGGTCGTGATGCGGATCTTGGACAAGTCTGCGGGAGTCATCGCGCTTGTCGACCTTGGATTCGAGCAGTACAACCTCGACAGATTCAAACAGGCATACGAGAAACCGTATGGCACGATCCTCGTGACTGGCCCGACTGGATCGGGAAAGACAACGACGCTCTATTCCACCCTCGACATATTAAACACCGATGCCGTGAACATCATCACGGTTGAGGATCCGGTCGAGTACCGGCTCGCCGGTATCACGCAAATCCAGGTAAATCGCAAGGCGGGGCTGCTCTTCGCGACGGCGCTGAAGTCGATTCTCCGCGCTGACCCCGACATCATTCTCATCGGTGAAATTCGCGACGGGGAGACCGCGGCGATTGCTGTCGAGTCGGCGTTGACCGGTCACCTTGTACTGTCAACGCTGCACACGAACGACGCGCCGGCGTCGATCGGCCGACTCATCGACATGGGTGTAGAACCATTTCTTGTGGCTTCGGCGGTCGACTGTGTATTGGCACAAAGACTTGCGCGCCTACTTTGCGAGAAATGCAAAGTGCCGGACGATTCGGTCACCGAATCAATGCTTGCCGATGTGGAATGGGATGAGGAAGTCCACGGAAGTTCTGAGGCCTTCAAGGCAGTGGGTTGCGCGACGTGTTCGATGACCGGGTTCCGGGGGCGCATCAGTTTGAACGAAGTGATGCTCGTCAACGAAGAGATCCAACGGCTCATCGTGGAGCGAGCATCCGCCGAGGTGATCAAACGTGCGGCGATTCGAGAAGGTATGAGAACTCTGCGCGATGACGGATACGGCAAGATTTCGCGGGGCCTGACTTCGTTCGAAGAGATACTCAGGGTTGTTGCGTAGCTTGCCGATACGACATGAGACATACGCAGGGAGCGTGTCACGACATGGACACTGTCGATAGACAACTTGGTGAGATACTTGTAGATCGCCGTCTACTGACGCGCGACAAACTTGAGGAGCGACTGCTCACCGTCGAGTCGTCCGGCACGCCACTCCCGCAGCTGCTCGTCGCGTCTGGTGACGTTTCGGATCGTGACATTCTTGCTTCAGTCGCAGAAAAGCTGAAGGTCCGATTCATCGACCTCGAGGGACCTGATCACGTGTACCCGGACCCCGGTGCGCTGCGCAAGCTGCCCGAGCGGATTGCCCGCGAATTGCGGGTCCTCCCGATTGAGATCGAAGCCGCAGGAGCGCTCGTTGTGGCAATGGACGACCCACTCGACACGAAACGTGCGGATATGGTTCGTGAGGCGGTGGGCCGTGACGTGACGGTAGCCCTCGCTTCGCGCAAGCTCATAGAGACCGCAATACCGGCTGCATATCTCGGTCTCAATGTTGAGATCTCTCTCGGGGAACCGGAACCTGCGGGCGCTAGTTTGCAGACGGGCGCCGACGAGAAAACCAGCAATGGCGACCTTGGAGCGCTGCCCGAAGATCACCCGCACGTCAACGATCTGTTACGCGAACTCGTAGAACGCGGCGGATCGGACCTACATCTAACAGCCGGTTCACCGCCACAGATGCGGATAAATGGCTCCTTGTACCCGATGGACGGGGTTGGCCTGTTGAAGCCGGCTCCGCTGCGGTCGATGATCTACGAGATTCTTACCGGGCGTCAGCGCGAGCAGCTTGAAGAGACCCGAGAGCTTGACGCATCACACCCGGTACCTGGAATCGGGCGGTTTCGAGTCAACGTGTTCTTCCAGCGGGACGCCGTTGCGTCCGTGATGCGCGCCATACCAAACGAGGTGATGACTCTGAAGCAGCTTGGTATGCCAGAGATTGTCCACGAGTTCGCCACCTACCAACGTGGTCTTGTGCTGGTTACGGGTCCGACCGGATCAGGTAAGAGCACGACTCTTGCTTCAATAATCGACGTCATCAACTCGACTCGCGCCGATCATATCGTGACCGTCGAGGATCCGATCGAATTCACGCACCGTCACAAGATGTCGATTGTGAACCAGCGGGAGGTCGGCACCGACACGCTGAGCTTCGCATCAGCGCTGAAGCACGCCCTACGTCAGGATCCAGATGTCATTCTGGTTGGTGAACTACGTGACCTTGAAACGATTTCGACGGCGATCACGGCAGCCGAGACTGGGCACCTGGTGTTCGCGACGTTGCACACGCAAGATGCTCCGCAATCCATTGAACGAATCATCGACGTGTTTCCTCCGTATCAGCAGCAGCAGGTTCGCGTCCAGCTTGCCAGTTCGATCCAGGCGGTGCTCAGCCAGCAACTCCTCAAGACGGTCGACGGCAAGGGCCGCGTGGCGGCGATTGAGGTGATGATTGCGACTGCTGCCATCCGCAACCTCATTCGCGAAGGCAACGTGCACCAGATCACCTCTGCAATGCAGGCCGGCGGAAGATTTGGGATGCAAACAATGGACGCAGCGTTGGTGGCGCTCGTCAAACAGGGCAAGGTGACCGAAGCTTTGGCCCGTGACAGATGTCAGGACGCTGACGTGTTCGACGCAATAATGAAAGGGGCTATGTGATGGCGACAACGTTTGCGTACAAGGTACGCGACAAACAAGGACAACTTCGTACTGGCAAAATCGAGGGGCAAAGCCAAACGATGGTCGCCAAGGCCCTGCGCGAGAAGGGACTCACTCCGATCTCAATTGAGGCGGAAAAGTCCTCAGCGTTACAGATGGAAATCAAGATTCCGGGGCTTAGCAACAGAGTTCGCGCCAAGGACACGGTGCTGTTTTCTCGTCAGTTTGCAACGATGGTCAACTCGGGTTTGTCCTTGATCCGGGCACTCTCAGTGCTCGTCGACCAGACGACTTCGGCGGCTCTTGCGGACGTCATACGCCAAGTGCGCTCGGACGTCGAAAAGGGGACCTCGTTGTCTCAGGCAATGGAACGGCACCCTAAAGTGTTTGGCGAGCTGTACGTCGCGATGATCAAGGCCGGTGAGATCGGCGGCATCCTGGACGAGACGCTTGAACGTCTGGCTGACATGCTCGAGGCGAATCTCAACCTGCGCTCCAAGATCAAAGCCGCAATGGCTTATCCGCTCGTTGTCGGCATCCTGATTCTGTTTGTGACGACCGCCATGATCGTGTTTGTCGTGCCGATTTTCGCCACTATGTTTGAAGAGATGGGGAACGGTGCGTCGTTGCCTGCGCCGACACTTGCGTTGGTCGCTCTCTCCGACATTGTTACCGGCTATTGGTGGGCGATCATCCTGGGTGTCGTCGGCACCGTCGTCGGATTCCGCAAATGGAAGCGCACGGAGCGGGGCCGACTGATGTGGGACACCGTCAAGCTCAAACTTCCGGTGTTCGGTCAGCTCGCCCACAAAACATCGCTTTCACGATTCGCACGGACGTTTTCGGTGCTGAGCCGCACCGGCGTCCCGATACTGCAGGCCATTGACATTGTTGCGGCAACGTCCGGTAATCGAAAAATGGCGCTCGCTCTCGAGGACGTGAAAGCCGCGGTACGCAACGGCGAGTCGCTGGCGGAGCCGTTGAGCAGACACGATATCTTCCCACCGATGGTTGTTCAGATGATGACGGTTGGCGAGGAGACGGGTGCCCTCGACGAGATGCTCGCCAAGGTGTCGGACTTCTACGATCGCGAAGTTGACGACATGGTCAACGCCCTGACAAGCCTGATCGAGCCCTTGCTGATCATCGTGATGGGTGTCACCGTTGGTGGCATTCTCATTGCGCTCTATTTGCCGATCTTTAATCTCGCCAGCGTCGTATAGAGACTGCGCCCGTGCCGGATGAATTGCTGCGCGGCGCACGCCGTCGGCCGCATTGACCCGCTGGGTGTACTCGGCAGGCCCCGGTTGGACAAAACCGCTCAACTTTCGTGCGGATTATTCCGATAGAGACAGTGAGGCAGCCGCAACCGGCGGCCCGTTATTCCATTGTCTACATGGAGGTTCACATATGCGTTGGATGCGCGAGCGTCTCAACAAGGAAGAGGGTTTCACCCTCATCGAGCTGATGGTCGTAGTGCTCATTATTGCAATTCTCGTTGCTATTGCCATCCCGTCCTTCCTAGGTTTCCGGAGTCGTGCTCAGGACCGTTCGGTTCAGGTGGATCTTCGGAACGTGCTTCTTGCTGAGAAGGGCTTTTTCATCGACAACGTGGCGTTCACCGCTACGGCGTCTGACTTGCAATCGTTCGAGCAGTCGATCACTCTTGACTCGGCCGGCCTGGTCGGTGTCGATGTCACCCTGGTCACCACAGCGAGCCCTGTTGGTGTCTGTCTGATCCGTATTAGCGACTCTGGCAACAGTTTCGCAATCTTCGAGGATTCGACAGCCTCCGGTGGAACGTTCTATCGGGCCACAGCGTCGGGTACGACATTGACCTGCCCAACAGCTACTGGCGCCGGCACGCCTACCGGCTGGCAGACAGGTAAATTCCCGGCCGCATAGACAACTCGATACCTATTTGAAAAAGGGTGGGACGGCACCGCCGTCCCACCCTTTTTCATCGGCGCGGACGCCATGGCGAAACCACACCGACAGTTAGGGTGTAGCCGTCTAGCCAGAAATCTCTCTTGATGTCAGACGAATTCGTTGTCTTTACGCTTATGGCCGTCCTCGGTCTCTCGGTCGGGTCGTTTCTCAACGTGGTCGCCTACAGGGTGCCTATCAAACGATCGGTGTTACGGCCTCGCTCGGCGTGTCCAGTATGTGCTGTCGAGATTTCCCCTCGCGACAACATCCCGGTCGTTTCCTGGTTGTTGCTCAAGGGTAAATGCCGGGCGTGTGGGGACAAGATCTCTCCGCGCTACCTGTTCGTCGAAGCCGCTACGGCTGCGGCATTCACGATCACTACGGCTGTCGTGGGGCTCGAATGGGTTCTCCCGGCGTTTTTGTGGTTTGTCAGCGTGACGATCGTTCTGATTCTCACCGACATTGACCACAAGCTGATCCCGAACCGCATACTGTATCCGGGCATCGTTGTCGGGATGGTGCTGCTCGTCGCAGGTGGAATTGCCGATGGTGGAGCGACCGATGTTGGCCGGGCGATGCTTGGTGGTGCCGCGTATTTCATCGTGCTACTGGTCGTTGCACTGGCTGCACCTACAGGGGGGTTCGGATTCGGCGATGTCAAACTTGCGATTTTGCTTGGGCTGTTCACCGGGTACTTGGGCTGGGGTCAGGTTGTGGTTGCTTTCTTCTTTGCGTTCCTCGCCGGGGGTGTGTTCTCAATGCTGCTGCTCGTCACCGGCATCAAGGGTCGTAAAGATGCGATTCCGTTTGGTCCGTACCTCGTGTTCGGGGCCTATCTTGCGATTGCCTGGGGTGATCAAATTCTCGATTGGTACCTCGCGTGACCGCGATATTGCGCTGCAATCGGGTTCGGTTTGTGGCCTGGGTGGCGCGCTGTCTATGCTCGCTGCGGATGGGTAGTTAGTCCTCAACTCTGGGCCCGGACGGCTACCGGAGGTGGTATCGTCAACGTGGAGAAGAGATGGCTGTCTCAATCGGTCTGGATATAGGCGGCGAAGCCGTCCGGGTCGCAGTTCTCGACACATCGAAATCCAAACGCACCCTGCGGCGCTTCGTGGAAATGCCGCTTCCGTCCGGTGCGGTGGTCGCCGGTGACATCCTCGACGAGGGAGCAGTGGGCGAGGTGATCGCGGCGCTGTGGAAGCGACACAAGTTGCCACGCAAGGGAGTCGTTGTTGGTACCGCCAACCAACGCCTTGTGGTTCGCCAGGTCGATCTGCCCCAAATGGAAGAATCAGAACTCGCAGAGGCGCTGCCGTTCCAAGTTCAAGACTCGATTCCGATGGCGGTCGATGAGGCAGTTCTTGACTTCGTACCGTTGGAAGACTTTGTAACACCGTCGGGTGAGCCGATGATGTCGATACTTGTCGTTGCAGTACACCGCGAGGTGGTCGACACCCTCATGCGGGTCCTCGCGGTAGCGAAGATCACCCCAAAAGCCATTGACTTGCAGAGCTTCGGACTCGTGCGGGCCGTGTACGGCATGGCACCCGCCGTTGACAACCCTCTCCAGTTGATCGTCGACATAGGCGCAACGGTCACTCAAGTTGTTATCGCCAAAGGAGGCTCGGCACGGTTTGTCCGTCTTCTGCCGCGTGGTGGTGACGAGTTTACAAAGGTCCTTGAAGAGGCAATGAGCGTGGACACCGAACTCGCTCGCGAAACCAAAATGCGTGTAGGTGTCGACCCCGACGAAGAGCCGGGCACCGAAGATGAGGACTCCAATGCCCGCCAGATCCTGACACGGACCGGTGACCAACTCATTGAGGAGGTTCGCGGGTCGGTGAACTTTTTCCGGTCACAGAACAACAACGAAGAGGTTGTCCGCCTCGTTGTAGCCGGCAACGGTGCCCGCATGCCCCACCTCGCCAACCGGCTGGCAGCCGCTTTGGGCATACCGCTCGAACCGGCACGGATTCTGGACCTCGTGAACGTTGGCCGTGTTGGCCTTTCGGACGAAGAAATGCAGGATGCGCAGCCGGTGTTACCGACAGCCATTGGTCTTAGTTTGTGGGGGGAGTTGTAATGCGGGCGATCAATCTGCTACCCCCAGAGTCGCTGCAAAAGCAGAAGGGTCAGCGAAAGCGCGCGTTATTGATTTTGCTCACAGTTGCGTACCTCGGGTTCCTTGGGCTGGTCACATCGGTCCTTGGGGGTCGAGTCGGGGAAATAGAGGACCGCAGAGACGCGCAAATCCAGTTGAACTCCAGCACCGAGTCCGAGATAGCTGTCTTGGCGCCGATGGATGATCTGTTCGGCGAGTACACCGTTCAAAGGGCAACACTCGAGACAATCCTGGCTCGCGATGTTTCATGGGGCAGGGTACTGAACGATCTGTCGAGAGTGATGCCCGACAGAACCTGGCTGACGAGCTTCAACGGCACAGCCAACGTCGCGGCAACCACGCCGGGCCTCGGTTCGATCCAGATGAACGGAGTGGCGTTCGACTTCCCTGACGTTTCTGCGTGGCTGAGGGCGCTGGACGCTGACACCTTCCCCGCTGTCGACGGTACCTGGGTGTCGACCATCTCCACTGCGCTCCTAGGTGAAATCGAGATACTCAACTACGTCAGCCAAACGGCGCTCACGGAAGCTGCGGATGCCGGGCGACGAGAAGACCGTATCCCTGAGGTGAACTCTTGAAACGTTCCACTGTCGCACTTGGGGTTCTTGGCTTTCTCTTTGTGACGTTGCTGTGGTGGACGTTCGTCATTGGCCCGCAGAACAGCGATGTCGACACCGCAAATCAAGAATTGCAAACAGAAGAAGACCGGGCCTTCACCCTGCAGACCCGACTGGCTCAGCTTCGCGAAATCAAAGCGAACGAGGTGTCGTACCAGTTTGCCATCGGTGCCATGCAGTCTTCGATTCCTGTCGAACCCGACCACGCCACCTTCATCTCCGACATCAACCAGCTTGCAGACAGCACCGGAGTGCGTATCAGCGAAATCTCACTTGCCCCACCTGCGCAGACAGCTTTGGAGGTCGAAACGCCGGTGTTCGAGGTCGCCGTTTCGTTGTCAGTCACGGGACAGTATTTCGAAGTTCTCGGCTTTTTGTACGGTATCGAAGCCATGGACCGGTTGGTGCGGACCGACACGATTTCTCTGAGTCCCGGCGCTACACAGGATTCCGGCGACGCAGACGTCGATGGAGTGCCGGACGTTCCGGTGAACCAGCGAGCCGAAATCTCCGAGCTGAACGCGGAGTTAAGCCTGCGTCTCTTTACGCGGACCGGCGTGCTCATCGTTGTTGAAGAGCCTGCCGCTGGTGAAGACAGCGGAGACGATAGCGGAAACGCTCCACCAGAAGACGAGGTCGGCGAATGAGGTCCGGTAATCGCTACGTGGCAGCTCTTACTGCTACGGCTGTCTTGCTCGGGGCTGGGGTCTTTGCCGGTTGGATGATGGTGTCATCCGGTGTGCTCGGTTCGGTCACTGTGCCTTCGGACAGCCCCTCGCGCCCGATTGTTGCTGCTGCGCGGGCACAGGCACAAGAAGCGCAACCGGTGAACGTAGTTTCGGGATCGTTCCAACTCTCGCAGCCTCGTGACCCGTTTCGACCTCTCGTCGGTCCTGGCTCTCGGGGTGGGATTCCGGGCGTCGGCGGGTCGGGAGACGGCGGGACATTCAACCCGGCGAACATCATTACGTTGCAGGCAGTCAACACGGTCGGCGGGGAATTGCAGGCAACGATCGTAGTGAATGGCACGACGTATGAGGTCGGTGTCGGTGACACGTTCGCCGGTTCATACAAAGTGGTCAGCCTCACCGCGACGTCGGGCGTCTTCATGTTCGGGGACACCGCGTTTGAGCTCTCTGTTGGACAACAGATTCTGAAATAAACGATTCTCCGCTCTTGGGCGGAGCCCCAAGATGAGAGGGTTGCCGCCACGGCCCTCTCATCGTGATGTCTACCGGACTCAGTCAAACACGGAAATTCCTGATTGGGGCGTGATGGCCTACTCTCACTGCCATGTTTCGCTATTTGACAGCAGGGGAATCGCACGGACCGGGCCTTGTCGCCATTGTGGAGGGATTGCCATCGGGTTTAGAAGTCACTGCGGAGGGGATTTCCACTGAACTGGCCAGACGTCGCCTAGGTTACGGGCGCGGCCAGAGGATGCTGATTGAAAAAGACGAACTCGAGATCCTCGGTGGAGTCCGGTTCGGAAAGACACTCGGTTCGCCGGTAGCCGTTCTTATCCGCAACACTGAATGGCCGAAATGGATGGACGAGATGTCGCCGGCACCGGGGGCGACAAAAAAACCACTGACCACACCGCGGCCCGGCCATGCTGATCTTGTAGGCATGATGAAGTACGACACGCACGATGCGCGCGATATCCTCGAACGGGCCTCCGCCCGCGAAACCGCCGCACGCACCGTCGTCGGCTACCTCGCAAAACAACTGCTACACACCGCGGGCGTGAGCGTGTTCAGCCACGTGGTCGCAATCGGCACGGTGATCTCGGATGCGCCAACCCCGACATTTCACGACCTCGATGCTATCGATGGATCACCGGTGCGAGTGTTCGACGCCGATGCTGAGGCTGCGATGATCGCCGAGATCGAGAGTGCCAAAGCCGAGCGTGACACTCTCGGTGGAGTTGTGGAGGTTGTGGTCGAAGGTCTTCTACCCGGCATCGGCTCGCATGTACACGGTGACCGCAGACTTGACGCCCGCCTCGGGGAAGCCCTCATGTCGATTCAGGCAATAAAAGCAGTCGAGGTCGGCGATGGGTTCGCAACCGCGGCGCGGCGGGGGTCACAAGCTCACGACGAGATCTACCGTGTCGATGGGCAGTTCACAAGACAGACGAATCGCGCTGGTGGTATCGAGGGTGGCATGTCGATTGGCGGTGTGCTGAGGGTCAGAGCGGCAATGAAACCAATATCCACAGTTATGCGCCCCCTCGACACCGTCAACGTCGTGACGAAGCAGGCCGAGAAGGCGTTCAGAGAACGCAGCGATGTCGTAGCTGTGCCGGCGGCCGGGATTGTCGCCGAACAGATGGTTGCTATCACTGTTGCCCAGGAGATGCAGCGCATGTTTGGCGGCTCAACAGTCGGCGACTTCGTCGCCGCTGTGGACCACTACCGCGCGCGTGTTGAGGCTTGGTGATGGTCGTGCGCAACCCGTGGCCGACAGCCTCCTCGCGATGACCAGGCGCATCTGGCTGGTGGGGATGATGGGGGCGGGAAAGACGTCGGTCGCTTTTGCGCTTGCCGATCGTCTTGACGAGAAATGGGCGGACAGCGACGCGCTCATCGTGGAGCGTGCAGGGTTGTCGATCACCGAGATCTTCGAAGCGGAGGGTGAGTCTGGGTTCCGCGCCGTCGAAGAGGCTGTACTGGCTGAACTGGCGGTGTCCGATATCCCGATTATCGCAACCGGGGGAGGTGCAGTCACTTCCGGCAGGAACATCACGACCATGAGAGCTTCCGGCACCGTGGTGTGGTTGAGCGCGCCACCGGATGTCCTCGGTGCCAGGGTCGGAGCTGCGTCCGCACGGCCTTTGCTTGCAGAGGGCGTTACCGTTGCACAAATTGGGACGCTTCTTGAGATACGGCGCACCGCGTACGCGGCGGCGGCACACCTGACGCTTGAGACCGTAGGTGACGATATGTCCCGCGTCGTTGACAGATTGGAGGCGCTGTGGCTGACTTTGTAGTCACTGACGAGCGCGGGGCGACCACCTCGACTATCACCGTGCTCGATGACGAAGACATCGAAACCATCGGCATGTGGGTTCTTCCGGGTGATCTGGTGGGTCAGCGTGTTGGCGTCATTGCGCAGCCACGAGTCGCTGACATCGTCGACTCGATCGTGGCGAACCTTACAAACCGCGGCGCAACGGTGGTGGTCATTGATGTCCCCGATCGCGACGCTGCCAAGACTCTGACCGTTGCTGAGATGTGCTATCTCAAGCTCAACGAACTCGGCATGACCCGTGACGACACGGTCGTTGGCATCGGTGGCGGGTCAACAACGGACCTCGCTGGGTTTGTAGCCGCGACGTATCTTCGTGGCATACGGTGCGTGCTTGTGCCTACGACCATGCTCGGGGCCGTGGATGCCGCAATCGGCGGCAAGACCGCTGTCAACGTCGGCGGTAAGAACCTTGTCGGTGTGTTCCATCATCCCGAACGCGTCGTGATCAGCGCCGGCGTGATGCTTGATTTGCCAAGAGACATACTGCGAGAGGGCACTGCGGAGGCTGTGAAAGCAGGCTTCATCGCCGATCCTGAGCTGGTTGTTTTGTACGAGACCTTTGGACTCGAAGCAGATGTTCTCTCGGTGATCAAACGTGCAGTTGCGGTCAAGACGTCCGTGGTGTCAGCCGATTTTCGCGAAACGGGTGTGCGCGGAATACTCAATTTCGGACACACCGTCGGACACGCCGTCGAGACGCTGTTGGGCTTGTCTCACGGGCACGCCGTCGCGGTAGGGATGGTGGCGGCCGCCCGTGCTTCGACTGTCGCCCTTGACTTCGCTGAGGAGGACCGTGTCGTCTCGTTGATCGCTGCACTCGGATTACCGGTGTCCGTTGATCGCGATTTGGGTAGGTCCGACGTGCTCCGCCAGATGCAACTGGACAAGAAACGGGACCGCAGCGGGTTCAGGATGGCGTTGCTTACCCGCATCGGAGAGTGCAGGATGGCTTCCGTCGATGACGCTACCGTACACGCGGCACTGTCGGCGATTGGCATTGCCAACTGACCACGGACTGTACGAGGAACATATGAACCACGCTTCACGTGTCGCCCGGTTGCGCGAGACTCTGACACGGCCACTCCTGATCACCTCGCCGGCCAATATTCGCTACCTCACTGGCTTTGCAGGTTCAAACGGGTTCGTTGTTGCGGCACCCGACTCGTTTGTCTTCATCACGGACGGTCGATACGGGGAAGCAGCCGAGCCACTCGTTGCCGCCATTCCTGATGCTGAACTCGTTGTGTACACCACCGGGATGAATGCCACGATCGCCGCAGCACTTGGCCCGGCGAACGATGTTGACGTAGAGGCGGCCCACATAACGTGGGACGCACAGCGGTCCCTCGCCAAGGTTGCGCATGCCGAGCTGCACCCGACGGTGGGCATTGTGGAAGAGCTCCGCATGGTTAAGGCCGCAGCGGAGGTCAACGCCGTGCGAGCGGCGTGTGCTGCAGGTGACGCCGCGTTCGAGGAACTCGATTCGATGGCCAACTCGGTCACAACGGAGGCTGAACTCGGTTGGGCGCTGATTGATGCGATGCGTGCAGCGGGCGGTACTGCGGCCGGTTGGGAGCCGATAGTCGCTATCGGCTCCAACGCCTCGGTGCCTCACCATCGTTCGGGTAGTGGCGACATTGTCGACGGCTTGCTGTTGCTCGACTACGGGTGCGAGGTTGATGGTTACCACAGTGACATGTCTCGAACAGTGTGGCGCGGCCCTGGACGGGACGGCGACATGGAGGGGGTATACGAAGCAGTCCGAGAGTCTCAGGCAGCGGGTGTTGCCGCGGTGCGTCCCGGCGCAGTGGCGGGAGACGTGGACGCCGCGTGTCGCAAGGTTCTAGATGCGGCCGGGTACCTTGAGTACTTCATTCATTCGACCGGTCATGGTGTCGGCCTCGAAATTCACGAAGCACCGTGGATCAGGGCTGACAGTGACGACGTTCTCCAGGAGGGCCATATACTCACGGTCGAACCGGGAGTGTATCTTCCTGGCCGCGGCGGCGTCCGCATTGAGGACACTGTTGTTGTGACCTCTGATGGGTGCACGAACCTCACCCTCTCAAACAAGGAGTTCCACCTCACATGATTTCTACGAACGATGTGCGCCCTGGGTATGCGCTCGAGACGTCTGATGGGCTGTGTCAGGTCATCGAGACCCAGCATGTGAAGCCGGGCAAGGGGAAAGCGTTTGTCCGGATGAAACTGCGGAACCTCAAGAGCGGCGCAGTGGTAGACAAGACGTTCAGAGCCGGCGAAAACGTAAAACGCGCCACGATTGACAGGCGCGACATGACGTTGTTGTACAAAGACGAAATCGGATTCAATTTCATGGACGCCGAAACGTTCGAGCAGTTGTCGATCAGCGAAGCGTTGATGGCCGATGCCGCTCCGTATGTCAAAGATGGATCAACGATCCAGGTTGCCTTTCACAACGGGCAGCCAATCGGTGTCGACCTACCTCTCACAGTCGAGTTGGAGGTTTCCTATACCGAACCCGGTGTCAAAGGCGACCGCGTGTCGGGAGCGACAAAGCCAGTCACGCTGGAGACCGGCCTCGTTGTGCACTCCCCGCTGTTTATAGACGTCGGCGACGTGTTGAAGGTTGATACCCGTTCGGGTGACTACATCACCCGAGTGTCGTGACCCGGGCAGACGCCCGCCACCAAGCGCTTGAGGCGTTGTACGAGGCCGAGGCGCGCCACCTTGAAAATCCTGAGGTGTCGGGGCTGTCGCCTCGTGCGACGCGGCTTGTCGAAGGTGTGTGGGAGCAGCGTGCTGCGCTTGATGACTCCATTGGGGATACCGCCAAAGGCTGGCGGGTCGATCGTATGCCGATAGTCGACATTTCACTGCTGAGGCTTGGTCTGTATGAACTTCGACACACCGATATGCCCGTCGGGGTTGTTGTGTCGCAAGCCGTTGAACTCGCCAAGGAGTTCTCCACCGAGGGCAGTTCGCGGTTCGTAAACGGCGTGCTCGCCAAGCTTGCCGAGACCGAACGCCCTGCATAACACGTTGTTGCCGGTGTGGTTTATGAGGTCTCCGCCGGGCGGTGTATCGTCACAGCGTTCACCCTTTAAGACCGGTCCTGTGAGGCCGGAAAGGACGGATTCGAATATGCCACACTTACCGAGCGCGCCCCAGGTACGCACTCCTCGCCCCGGGCGGGCTGTATGCACCAGGTAATGGAGCCAAGCGACATCTCGCGGGGCCTGCGCAGAATCGCTCACGAGATCATCGAACGCAACAAGGGTGTCGGCAACCTCGTCCTACTTGGGATTCCGACGCGGGGCGTGCCCCTCGCCGAGCGGTTGGCGGACATACTTGAGAGTATCGAAGGACACGATGTCCCGGTAGGCATTCTCGATGTGACGCTGTACCGAGACGACGTTGGACGTCATCCGACACCCAGGGTGGGCTCGACCGATGTCCCAACATCGGTGGAAGACAAGGTTGTCGTCCTCGTCGACGACGTGCTGTACACGGGCCGCACGATCAGGTGCGCGCTCGACGCTGTTACCGACCTAGGGCGACCCGCAAAAGTGCAGCTCGCTGTGTTGATCGATCGGGGGCACCGCGAACTTCCGATCCGCGCAGACTTCGTCGGTCGAAACCTCCCCACCTCGGTGGCACAGAAGGTAACCGTGCAACTGATCGAAGTCGATGGGGTCGACGGCGTTCTGATCGAGCAAACGGGCTGAAGGATGTTGGCGAACCTCTTGTCCACTGAAGAGATGGAACGGCATGTCGCCGAAAGCTTGTTGGATGACGCCGATGGGTTTCTCGAAGTCCTTGCCAGACCCATCCCAAAGGTGCCTACGTTGCGAGGCAAGACGGTGGCAACCCTTTTCTTCGAGCCCTCGACTCGGACTCGCATGTCTTTCGAGAGAGCCGCCAAAGCGCTGTCGGCGGACACGCTTAGCTTTAGTCTCGCGTCCTCGTCCGTCTCCAAAGGTGAGAGTCTCAAGGACACTGTTCTGACGGTGCAAGCAATGGGTGCTGACCTTGCAGTGGTGCGCCACAAAGCGATCGGCGCACCTTGGCGGGTTGCAGAGTGGACCGGCATGCCTGTTGTGAACGGCGGCGATGGTGCACACCAGCATCCAACTCAAGCACTCCTCGATGCGCTCACCATCCGTCACGCGCTTGGCTCACTCGACGGAGTCCATGTCGGAATTATTGGCGACATCCGCCACAGCAGGGTTGCACGGTCGAACTGTTTCCTTTTTTCGACACTCGGTGCCGACGTGACCCTCATCGCCCCACCGACGCTGCTCCCTGTCGATGCCACCGACTGGCCGGTGACACTCACGAGCGACCTCGATGCGCAGCTCGGTTCCCTCGACGTCGTGTACCTGCTGCGCATCCAGACAGAGCGGGGCGGAGCTTCGGTGTTCCCGAGCCTCTCCGAGTACGTGCGGCGGTTCGGTCTGACACAACGTCGCTTTGAGATGCTCACCGACAGGGCAATCGTCCTGCATCCCGGCCCGATGAATAGGGGCGCCGAGTTGGCGGATGTCGTTGCCGACGATCCGCGGTGTCTTGTGTTGGACCAGGTAGCAAACGGCGTTGCGGTGCGTATGGCTGTGCTTTACCAGCTGTTGGGGGGCTCGCGTGGTTAGGTGTGCGATTGTGGGAGGGAGTGTCCTCACTGAACGCGGAGTTACGGTCGCTGATGTCATCGTTGAGAACGGGCGTATCGTCGCGATTGGTCCCGATGTATCGGCTGCCGAGGACAGGGTTATCGATGCCGCCGGGTCGTGGGTCGGTCCCGGATTTGTGGATGTCCACGTGCACTTGAGAGAACCGGGGCAGGAATGGAAGGAGGACATCGCGACAGGTTCAGCGGCGGGCGCGGCGGGCGGGTTCACCGCTCTCGTTGCGATGCCAAACACCGATCCTGCCACCGACACAGGACATCTGGCTCGTTTCGTTGTGTCGCGTGGCGAAGAGGTTGGACTCCTCGAAGTCGCCGCAGCCGGGGCTCTCACTCTGGGACGACTGGGCGAGCATCTATCGCACCTTGATGACCTCTGGGCTGCCGGCGTGCGCATCTTTAGCGACGATGGCGACACTGTTGCGGACGCTGGATTGCTCCGGCGCGCCATGGAGTACATAGCCGAGCTTGGTGGGGTTGTCGCGGAGCACGCAATGGACGTCGGTCTTGCGCAGGGCGGTCACATGCACGAGGGATCGATCTCGTCTCGTCTCGGCATGGTCGCAATACCGTCGATGGCAGAAGAAGTCGTCGTGGCACGCGATTTGGCGATCGTCGCGTCGACGGGAGTTTCGTACCACGTCCAACATGTATCAACGCGTGGGACAGTTGAGATGATCGCCGATGCCAAGGAACGTGGCTTGCCTGTCACTGCTGAGGTGTCGCCCCACCATCTGGCCTTTGACCACTCAGCCGCTGCGTCAACGGATTCGCGTTACAAGATGATGCCCCCGCTGCGCGACGTCGACGACGTGGCTGCGGTCCGATCGGGGTTGCGTAGCGGCATCATCGATATGGTTGCCACTGATCATGCACCTCACGCGAGCCATGAGAAAGATGTCCCGTTTGAGATAGCCCCATTCGGGGTGACCGGTCTCGAGTGGGCCGCGAGCGTGGTCAACACCGTTGACGATCTTGGTCTGGACCAAACAACATTCTTCGACCGTATGTCGGTTGCCCCGGCCCGGCTCGCCCGCCTCGGTGACCAAGGTACCCACCTCGCGGTTGGGAACCTGGCCAACATAGTTGTCTTCGACCCGACGTTGCGGTGGACGCCGAGTTCATCGGTATCCAAGTCACGCAATACCCCGCATCTCGGGCGGCCGCACGTCGGTCGCGTCGTTGCCACGTTGTACCGGGGCACGGTGTCATTCGAGCTTGGTGACCGCACATGAACGCAAAACCAGGACTCCTCGCGCTCGCAGACGGGACGCTGTTCCGCGGAACCGCGGTAGGTGCCGATGGCATTGCGGTCGGTGAGGTGGTGTTCAACACTGCAATGACCGGCTACCAGGAGATTTTTACCGATCCGTCGTATGCGCGCCAAATAGTCACGATGACCTCGCCTCACATTGGAAACTACGGGACGACGACCCTTGACGACCAAGCAGCGCGACCGTTCTGCAGCGCGGTCGTCGTTCGTTCGATGTCGCGAGTTTCCAGCAACTGGCGTTCGCAGGGCGACATTCGAGAATTTTTCCTTGCTACCGGACTCGTTGCATTGTCAGATGTCGACACCAGACGCCTTACGCGCCACATTCGTGACAACGGCGCAATGCCTGGGGCTGTGGGATCCGAAGTTACCGAGGCCGAGTTGCTGGACGCTGCCGCGGCGGCGCCGCGGATGGAAGGTACCGACCTCGTTAGTGCAGTGACGGTGCGCCAGCCGACCCTGGTCAAAACAACTAAGGATCGTAGAGGTCTCGTCGTGGCCTACGACTTCGGGATGAAACGCGCCATCGTGCGTGCATTCACCGATCGCGGCTTCGATGTCCAAATCGTGCCTGCCGACACGTCAGCGCCGGACGTGCAGGCCATCGGTGCAGACGGGGTCTTCCTCTCCAACGGTCCCGGCGACCCTGAACCACTCACCGAGGCCATCTCCGCAGTCAACGATTTGCTTGGGACCATCCCGATGTTTGGGATCTGCCTTGGTCACCAGATTATGGGTCTCGCACTCGGTGGATCAACCTACAAGTTGCCGTTTGGTCACCACGGCGCCAACCACCCCGTGAAACACATCGGGACGGGCCGTGTAGAAATCACCTCGCAAAACCACGGGTTCGCCCTCAATTTGGAGAACCTCGTCAAAGGCGACCGGTACACGTCGCAACACGGCGAAATTGTTGAGACCCATGTCAACCTCAACGACAACACCCTTGAAGGTTTTCGGTGTCTTGAAGCCGAAGCGTTTTCAGTGCAATACCACCCCGAGGCGACTCCCGGGCCTAATGACGCCCAGGGTTTGTTTGACGAATTCTGTCTTCACATGGTGGGGGAGTAATGCCTCGTCGATCTGACATCGAGACCATCCTCGTTATCGGCTCCGGGCCTATCGTCATTGGCCAGGCTTGCGAATTTGACTACTCCGGGACCCAAGCCGTCCGCGCCCTGCGTGCGGACGGCTTCAGGGTTGTCCTAGTCAACTCGAACCCCGCAACCATCATGACCGATCCAGAGTTTGCGGATGCCACCTACATCGAGCCGATCACCGCCGAGGTCGTTGAAGCAGTCATTGCAAAGGAACGTCCCGACGCACTGCTCCCGACACTCGGCGGTCAGACGGCTCTCAACGTGACGATGGAACTTGCGCAACGAAACGTCTTCGAAAAGTACGACGTTGAACTCATCGGGGCCGGACTCGAAGCTATACGTACCGCCGAAGACAGAGGCCTGTTCAAGGAAGCCATGGAAGCAATCGGGATAGCCACCACACAATCGGTGCTCTGTTCAACTCTCGACGAAGCACTGCAGGCGTTGGAACAGGTTGGGTACCCGGCGATGATTCGGCCATCGTTCATCCTGGGTGGCGGTGGCACCGGGATCGCGCACGACATGGACACCTTTTTGTCGATCGTGCAGAACGGTCTAGAAACGTCTCCGATCTCGGAGATTCTTGTCGAGGAGTCTCTCCTTGGTTGGAAGGAGTACGAGCTTGAAGTGATGCGAGACGGCAACGACAACGCTGTCATAGTCTGCTCGATCGAGAACATCGACCCGATGGGCGTACACACGGGGGACTCGGTCACGGTCGCGCCGGCGATGACGCTGTCAGACGTCGAATATCAGGAGATGCGCGACGACGCGCTCGCGTGTCTTCGCAAAGTAGGGGTGGCTACTGGAGGCTCAAACGTGCAGTTTGCGGTCGATCCTGGCACTGGGCGTCGGATCATCGTCGAAATGAACCCGCGCGTGTCTCGGTCGTCTGCCCTCGCATCGAAAGCAACAGGTTTCCCAATAGCGAAGATCGCTGCGTTGCTTGCTGTCGGGTACACGCTCGACGAGATCACGAACGACATCACCGGGGAGACGCCCGCATCGTTCGAACCTGTCCTTGACTACGTGGTTGTCAAGGTGCCCCGTTTCGACTTTGAGAAGTTTCCCTCGGTGACCAGAGAGCTGGGGACTTCGATGCAGAGTGTTGGCGAGGTCATGGCGATCGGGCGCACATTCCAGGAGGCATTGCAAAAGGCTATGCGAAGTCTCGAAAGGGGTAGGGCCGGACTCAACGCCGACCCTGCTGAAAGAGACGTTCTTGCAATATCGACCGATGAGTTGATTGCGGGCCTTGAAGTGCCCGGCCCGGACCGTCTTTTCGAGATTGCCGAGGCGCTTCGACGAGGTGTTTCGATCGCCACGATCGCGGCGGCCACGTCGGTAGACCTTTGGTTCTTGGACCAGATCTCCGAGATCGTCGAAGTTCGCGAGACGTTGACAATTTCACGGCTTGATCCTGAGGCGCTGCGTCTCGCCAAACGCCACGGGTTCTCGGATGCCCAACTCGCCTATCTCTGGGACTGCTCAGAATCTGAGGTGTTCTATGCGCGCCAGGTCGCAGGAATTGTTGTGACCTACAAGACCGTCGATACGTGTGCGGCCGAGTTCACAGCACAGACGCCGTACTTTTACTCGACCTTTGAGGAGGAGTCCGAAGCGCCGAATGCGGGCGACCGCACGGTGCTCGTGCTCGGCTCGGGTCCGAACCGTATCGGCCAAGGCATCGAGTTCGACTACTGCTGTGTCCACGCATCGTTTGCGATCTCTGAAGCTGGTTACGAGTCGGTGATGGTCAACTGCAACCCGGAGACGGTTTCGACCGACTACGACACGAGTGATCGGTTGTATTTCGAACCACTGACGACCGAGGACGTCCTTGCAATCATCGAAGTGGAGAAGCCGATAGCGGTGATTGTCCAGCTTGGCGGGCAGACGCCGCTCGGTCTGGCTCGCTCGCTGGAACTCGCTGGTGTGTCAATCGCAGGCACAACGCCGGACGCGATCGACGTAGCAGAAGACAGGGAACGCTTTTCGGCGCTGTGTCGGGAAAGGCAGATACCGCAACCACCGCATGGGACTGCACGGTCGCTGCGCGAAGCTGAGGAGGTTGCGTTGCGTGTCGGGTTCCCGGTGCTGATCCGACCATCGTACGTTCTCGGTGGGCGGGCGATGAGAATCATCTACACCATGGAAGAGCTCACACACTATGTATCCGAGTTGTACACCCTCGTGCCGGGTGGAGAGGTGGACCTGTCCGACTCCCCGCTGCTGATCGACGAATTTCTTGAGTCTTCCATCGAGGTCGACGTCGACGCGGTGTATGACGGTACGGATCTGTACATCGGGGGAATCATGGAACATGTCGAAGAAGCCGGTGTGCATTCGGGTGACTCGGCATGCGTGGTGCCTCCGCCAACTCTGTCGGACACCGCCCGTAAGGAGATCGAGAGGATCACGTTGTCTCTTGCGGAGGGTCTTGAGGTGTGTGGTCTGCTGAACATCCAGTTTGCGGTCCGTGGCGATGACGTGTTCGTTCTAGAGGCGAATCCACGGGCCTCGCGTACGGTCCCGTTCATTTCGAAAGCGACGGGCGTGCCATTAGCCAAGGTCGCAACGTGGGTGATGCTGGGTGAGTCGATTGCGTCGTTGCGAGCCCGCGGTGTCGTGCCACGAGAGACGCCGATTCCACCGTACGTCTCAGTGAAGGAGGCCGTCCTCCCGTGGAAACGGTTCCCTGACGAGGACACCGTTCTCGGTCCGGAAATGCGTGCCACCGGAGAGGTCATGGGGATTGCAAGCACCGTGGGGACCGCGTTTGCGAAGGCTCTCCTCGGTGCCGGTCACGTTATTCCGAGTTCGGGGACGGTGTTCATTTCGGTCGATGATCGTGCGAAAGAAACTGCAGTCGGTATGGCGAGGACATTTCTCGATCTCGGTTTTAGGATTCTTTCAACACACGGCACCGCCGGCCATTTCGCACGCAACGGAATCCGTGTAACACACGTCGACAAGGTTGGCGAGGGCCCCTACGACCCCGTCAGACTGCTCGCCGCCGGCGAAATAGACCTCGTTATAAACACTCCCCGAGGGAGAAGAGCCCGCGGCGATGGCTCGCTTATCCGCAAGGCGGCCACACGGCGGGGCGTGCCGTGTGTCACCACCGTCCAAGGAGGGACAGCCGTTGCTAACAGCCTAAAGCGCGGACCGGATGAGGTGAACGCGGTGAAGTCGCTCCAAGATCATCACAGGGATCTTGAATGGACCGGCTAACGGCGGCGGTTGGGAACACACGTCTTGCTACGCCGCTAGTCGCGGCATCTGGAACCGTGGGTTCCGTCGTCGATTTTGCAACCGTAGCCGACCTTTCGATGTATGGGGCCATGGTTGCGAAATCGGTCAGCGGGGAGCCATGGTCTGGAAGGAAGCCTCCTCGTATGGCACCGTCGGGGACGGGCATGCTCAACGGCATTGGGATTCAGAATCCCGGCATCGAATCGTGGAAGGCCGCAGTAGGGTCCAAGCTGTCAGCCGTGGGCGTGCCTGTGTGGGGCTCGGCGGTGGGTACGAAACCAGACGAGTTTGCATTTGTCGCGACCGGTCTTGAAGCAGCCGGGGTTGCAGCGATAGAGGTCAACCTGTCGTGTCCTAATCTTGAAACCGGCACGATGTTCGCACTCGATGTGCAGGCTGCATGCGAGGTGGTTGCTGCCGTTCGTTATGCCGTCAGCCTCGCCGTTGGCGCGAAGCTTTCGCCAAACTCGGAGAACATCGTTGAGATTGCTGACGCAGTAACAGGTGCGGGTGCCGATTGGGTCGTGCTTGGGAACACGGTCCGGGGTTTTGGCATCGACATCGAGACACGCCGACCACTTCTCACCGGTGGCATTGGCGGGTACTCAGGGCCACCGATCAAACCGATCGCTCTGCGGTGCGTGTACGAGGTGCACCAGGCGCTCCCCGACGTTTCCATTATTGGCTGCGGAGGCATCTCTAACGCGGCGGACGTGATCGAGTTTATGTTGGCAGGGGCGTCAGCGGTTCAGATCGGCACTGCCCACTTTGCTCGGCCGCGCGTGGCTTCTGCAATAGTCAAGGACCTGCTTGCGTACTTGAGACGCCACGACATCGAGCAAATCAGTGAACTTGTCGGAGGTGTGCAGCCGTGGCTGTAGACAATCCGATCTATGTTGCTCTGGACCTCGGGTCGGCAGAAGAGGCGACAAAGCTAGCTCAGCGAATTGCGCCACACGTCGGGGGCTTCAAGATCGGTCTTGGACTCCTCCACGGTCCCGGCCCGGCGGTCGTCGGAGCTGTCGCGTCACTCGGCTTACCGGTGTTTGCAGACGCCAAACTGCACGACATCCCTACCCAAGTTCGCAGCGCTGCCCGGTCCTTGGCCCGCCACGGCGCGCGTTGGATTACAGCACATGCATCCGGGTCGTCAGAGATGCTCGAAGCAGCAGTAGAAGGTGCAGGCTCTGTTCCGTCGGGAGACGCTGGGATCCTTGGGGTAACGGTACTGACATCGCTCGGTGGCGCAGACCTGACCAAGCTAGGTTTCGGTTCGTCTCCGGGAAAACTCGTGTCTCGACTCGCCAAGATTGTGGAGGGTGCCGGTTGTGAGGGTCTGGTCTGCTCGCCACAGGAGCTGGGAATTGTGCGCGACGTCGCACCAGGTCTCGTAACGTTTGTTCCGGGAATACGCCCTGAGGGTGTGCCAGCACACGACCAGGTGCGAACCGCCACTCCGCAAGAGGCCATCATGCGAGGCGCCGCTTACCTCGTGGTAGGTCGGGCTATAACCGCTGCGCACGATCCTGTTGCGGCCGCGGCCGCGATTGCAGAGTCGGTCAAAGAATTTCTCCAAAACTCTTGATAGAGTCTGAGCAATAGGAGGTCGTTCAATGGCACTGCCACCCCAAACCGAAGAGTCTAGGAACGCTGCTCTTGCAAAGGCCGGAGCCGCCCGCCGCGAACGAGCCGAAATGAAACAGCTCCTTCAGACCGGGACGCTGACGCTCGCCGAAGTCTTCGATCGCGCCGAGGAGAACGACATCATTGCCAGCACGAGAATCGTGGCGGTGATCAATTCGCTTCCTGGTGTTGGCATGGTCAAAACGATTCGCACTCTCGAAGATCTAGGTATTGCCGACAACCGTCGTATCCGTGGCCTGGGGAGCAGACAGAAGGCTGCCCTGCTCGATTTGTTTGGAACGACCGATTTGTAAGACGCCACTTGGCGACGTCGACGCTCAACCAGAGGTTCAAAACGCCGCCGCTAAGACGGACCACTCCGGGTTACCGCCTCGCAAGGGCACGTTGCTTGTCGTTTCGGGGCCATCGGGCGTCGGAAAATCAACAATCCTTGAGAAAGTTCGCGAGTCAGCGCAATTCTTTTTCTCCGTATCAATGACTACCAGGCGACGCAGGACCGGCGAGGTCGATGGAGTTCACTACCGTTTTGTCAGCCGGGCAGCATTCGAAAACGCAGTTTCGTCGGGCGAACTCTTGGAATGGGCAACCTATGGGGGCAATCTCTATGGAACCCCAAAGGGCCCCGTTATCGAGGCGCTGGAGCGTGGCGACGACGTGTTGTTCGACATCGAAAACGACGGCGCACATCAAATCCGTGCGGCCTACCGCAACGCCGTGCTCGTGTTCATACTTCCGCCGTCGATGGACGAACTCGAGAGAAGGTTGCGGCGTCGCGGGGACACAAGTGGCGGCGACATGAAGCGGAGGCTGGCTGTTGCGGAGGCGCAGATCGCCGATGCCGTAAAGAACTACGATCACCTCGTGGTCAACGACTCGATAACAACCGCAGTGCAAGAGATGGCATCTATACTGGCGTCAGCGCGCGACTGATTCTGAGCGCGCGATCTTCACCGCTGGAGGCTTTTCCATGTCACTCGTCGATCCGCCGATCGGTAACCTACTTGCAAAGACGGACACACGGTTCGGACTCGTTCTGTTGGCTGCGCGCCGTGCGCGGGAAATCAACGCCTACTTCAATGAACTAGGCGAGGGCCGTGGATCGTACGTGCCGCCTCAGGTGCACTCGTTGTCGCGCAAGCCGCTCTCGATCGCCTTTGAGGAAATCGCCGCCGACAAGGTGCTTGTCTCACCGGTCGAGTAGCCCCGTGTTGCAGCAACGCCGCATCGTCGTAGCTGTGACGGGCGGGGTTGCGGCCTTTAAGGCCGCCTACCTAGTTCGACGCCTCGTTGAACAGGGCGCAGAGGTGCGCACCGTTATGACTGAGGCCGCCACCCAATTTATCGGTCGCCAAACTCTCGCAGCGTTGACCGGTCACGCGCCCGTGGTGTCTTTGTTCGGTGCATCACAAGTGAGTCCGCACACGGAGCTCGCTTCCTGGGCAGAGATAATTGTTGTTGCGCCTGCTACCACAGCCACAATCGGACGGCTGGCGAACGGTATACCCGAAGACGCCGTTTCCGCAACGGTCGTTGCTGCACAATGTCCCGTAGTTATCGTCCCCGCCATGCACACCGAAATGTGGGAACACCCGGCTACCCAGCGAAACATCGACCGTCTTGCCGGCGACGGTGTGACGATCGTGGGTCCAACACAAGGCGCACTTGCGAGTGGTGACAGCGGTCCCGGCCGCATGGTGGACCCCGAAGAAATCGTGGCCGCGGTCCTGTCTCTGCTGCAGCCCCAGGACATGGCAGGTCTCGACGTCGTTGTGACGGCTGGTGGAACCCGCGAACCCATTGATCCTGTGCGGTACGTCGGCAACCGGTCGTCTGGGAAAATGGGAAACGCCATTGCGCTCGAGGCAGCCCAGCGCGGCGCCAAGGTCTCTTTGATTAGCTCAGCGGCCGTTCCGCACCACGGCAATATCACGTCAGTCGCAGTCGAGACCGCACAAGAGATGGCGGATGCGACGTGGGCCGCTGCCCAAGGCAGCGCGGTGGCAGTGTTTGCAGCAGCCGTTGCTGACTTTCGCCCGACACACGTTTCCGAGACGAAGATCAGAAGAGGCGATGGTCTACCGACGGTGGCCTTTGAACCAACGCCAGACATCCTTTTGGGGGTCATGAACATGGACAATCGCCCCTTCTGCGTTGGGTTTGCCGCCGAAGTCGGATCTGTCGACGCCGCCGTTGACAAGGCAAAAAGCAAGGGGGTCGACCTCTTAGTTGCCAACGACGTCGCCAAGAGTGGCTCTGGCTTTGGAAGCGATACAAACGAGGTGACCCTTGTCCATCAAGATGGGTCGGTCGAGGCGTGGGAATTGATGACGAAGACCGAGGTCGCAAAGCGGCTCTGGGATGTCGTTGTGAAGAAGCTTGCCGATGGTGCATCCTGATCCAAATCGCCCAGGTCGTCCCCAATGTTCCGACCTTTGCGGTCGATGATGGGTTCGCCTACGAAGTTCCTGGGGACCTCGCGACCGTTGCTATGGGGTCCAGTGTTGTGGTGCCACTCGGTGGGCGGAAGGTCAAAGGGTGGGTAACTGCAGTTCACGACACCGCGCCCAAAAGGAAATTGAAAGCGGTTCTCTCTGTCTCGGGAGATTTGCCCCACTTTGATTCGGCCCTCTTGCAGACGTTGCGGTGGATTGCACTTCACCACGTCGCACCGATGTCGACGGTGCTGGCGCGTTCCGGTCCGCCAAACATACCGAGGCTGAGGGGCGCTGAGCACTCAGCCCCTCCGGCGGCACCCAAACATCAGCGCTCGACCTACGTCGTGCGTCGCGGGACGTACGACGACACTCTCATCGACATCTGTTCCCCGGTTGTGAAAGCGGGCCACAATGTTCTCGTAATTCTACCTACAGCTCACGAGGTCGACCACTATGGCGTGGTTCTTGCGGCTGTATTCGGAAATGTAGTGCACAGGGTGGGATCTGCTCTCAAGGCAAAAGATGTCACATTGACTTGGGTAACAACGCAGATATCAGGTGGGCACATCGTGGTGGGAACCCGCGAGTCCGTTCTTTGGCCGCTTGGGTCACTCGGGGCGATAGTTGTTGTCGAGGAAGGCCGTCGCGGTCACACCAGCCCGCAGACCCCGACGTGGACCGTTCGAGACGTCGCTCTCATGCGCAGCCGGATCGAGCGGTTTCACACCTGGTTTGTGGGTTCGGTGCCGTCCGCCCATCTTCTCGCCGCCGGTGTTGACATCCGAACGCCCGAGGGACGATGGTGGTCACTGGTTGAGGTTGTCAATCGCTTCGACGAACCCCCGGGAACCGGGCCAATTCTTGACGCATCGGTGATGGCGATCCGCACGGTCGTAAAACGCGGCGGTAAGGTATTTGTGCTCGTCAACAGGCGTGGATACGCCCCAGTGTTTCGATGTGTGACATGTCGTGAGCTACGCCGCTGTCCGCACTGCGCCGCGGGGGCAGGGCGCAACGACTCGTGTCCCCGATGCGGATCGGATCTTGGAGGCTGCACGTCTTGTGGTGGCCATCGTTTTGAGCCGGTTGGCGCCGGTATCGGCAGAACGATCGAGATCTTGCGGCGTTCGATTGGCGGCGCGGTCGGTTCTAGCGAAGATTCCAGCGTCGTCACCGTTGGGACGGAGAGGGATATCCCGCTGCCCGCGTCCGTCGACTTGGTGCTCGTTGTCGATGTCGACGGCATGTTGTTGGCGCCGCATTTCAAAGCCGATGAGGAAGCTCTGAGGATTCTCGGCCGAGTTGCCACCTGTGTTAGGCGCGGTTCAGCCAATCGAATCATGGTGCAAACGAGCCAACCGACGCACCGAGTGGTTGTAGCTCTTAGATCGGCACGGCCGTTGGAGCTTCTTCAAACGATTCTTGACGAACGCGCACATTCTGGATTTCCGCCTTCCGGCGACGTGGTCGCCGTCGAAACCTCGCGAATGTCGAAGCAAATCGAGGCCGCTCTGGAACGCCAAGGAGAGAGCCCGGGTGTAACGGTTCTCGGACCTGTCCAGGTCGCCAAGGGCTACCGCTGGTTGATTCAAGGGCACGACCTGCACCGCTTTCGCCTTGCGCTGCGCAACAGTGTCGGAGCATGGCGAGAGAGTGGTGTGAAAGTGCGCATCGATGTTGACCCGCTGGACCTGTAACCCATCAAGGCAAGCCTTAGAATGTCGCCATGGCAATTTTCCCAATCCGTACATTCGGTGACCCAGTGCTGCGCGGACAGGCTCTTCCCGTCGACACGATCACGATTTCAACGGAGCGTCTCGTTGAGGACATGCTCGAGACCATGTACGACGCACCGGGTGTCGGGCTTGCTGCGCCTCAGATCGGTGTGTTGCGTCAAGTCTTTGTCGGCGATGTCGGGGAGGGGCCGTTTATCATCGTGAACCCGCAGTTGATCGAGACTGCCGGCGAGTGGGAGTTCGATGAAGGATGTCTTTCAGTGCCAGAACGATTCTGGCCTATCAAACGCTTCGCTTACGCCAGGGTCCGCGGTCTTGATCTTAACGGAAACGTCATCGACCTCGAAGGCGATGACCTCATGGGGCGGCTTCTCCAGCACGAGATGGACCACCTCCGGGGAGGTTTGCTACTCGACCATCTGTCCAAGCGAGCGAGGAAGGCGGCGCTGCGAGAACTCCGCGAGGAGTCTCTCGGCGTGAGGCCGTTGGCCTGATGCACGCGGTCTTTCTCGGCACACCCGCCACAGCCGTGGCCTCACTATCCGCACTTGCGGACGTGATCGATGTGTCGTGCGTCATCACACGGCCGGACGCCGCACGAGGGCGGTCCAAGCAACTCGTCCCTTCGCCGGTGAAGGAGGCTGCCCTCGAATGGGGGTTCCCGGTAGCCCAACCGGCCACCAATGAGGAGCTCGCAGCCGTGCTCGCCGCACTCGAACCTTCGGTCGGCCTGGTCGTGGCATACGGGCGCATCCTCAAACCCGAGGTGATCGAAATTCCGTATCGGGGATTTGTAAACGTGCACTTCTCGTTGCTGCCCCGATGGCGTGGTGCTGCCCCGGTGACACGGGCATTGTTGGCTGGAGACACAAAGACCGGTGTTTCACTGATGCAGATCGACGAAGGCCTCGATTCTGGGCCGATTCTGGCGCGCGTGGAAACACCTATCGCGGCTGACGAAACCGGTGGTTCTCTCACCGCGCGGCTTGCCCACCTTGGTTCGCTGATGGTCGATGATATCTTGCCGGCGTTCTTGCGTGGGGAGGTGCACGGTGCACCGCAAATCGACTCAGCGGTGACCCACGCCGCGCGGCTCACGAAAGCTGAAGCGCAGGTTCACCCAGGTACCACCGCCGACCTGTTCGCCCGTTCCGTTCGGGGATACCATCCGCGCCCGGGAGCATGGATGGTCGTCGACGGCTCACACATCAAGATTCACGATTGTGTCGTGGCGTCTGAGGACGCTGACAGGGGCCGAGTAGTTCCGGGTTCTGAGAATCAGATCCTGCTGGGTTGCGCCGCTGGTGCCGTTGAGTTGATCACTGTACAACCGCCTGGGAAAAGGCGTATGAGTGCTGCTGATTGGCTGCGTGGGATGCACGGTCGGGAAGTCATCGTTGAGGAGCGGACGTGAAGCCGGGAGTGCGCACGAGGGCTGCGGCAGCACGGGCCCTCATGGATGTCACCGACAACGGTGCATGGTCCAACCGTGTTGCCGACGTACTTGTCGATGAGATGCCACAGCGAGAAAAGGCAAAGACTCTGAGGCTGTTCATGGATGCAGTGCGGTATCGACGGCGGCTCGATCGAGCGTTGAACTCCGTTGTTGCCAGGCCGATTGCGGACACCGATCCAGAGATCCGCGCGATTCTGAGGATTGCAGCTGTAGACCTGCTCTTGCACAGGACGCCTTCGTTTGCAGCCATCAGCACAGCGGTCGACGCCACCAGGGAGCTAGACGTCGGTCACGCATCGAGATTCGTCAACGCGTCCCTACGGCGTCTCGACACACAAGGCGAACCACCGCCACCAACGGACTCGCCCTACGAGCAATGGGGAGTCGAAGGGCACGTGTTCAACCTCGTCTCCGAATTGATCGGCGAGGATGCAGCTGCGGCGTTTTTCGAGGCATGTGCCGAACCGCCGAGTGTTTCCTGTTTCGTTCCGACGACGGACGACGCGCCTGTGTCGTTCATCTCGCACGGCGAGATTCGTGGGGCGGGCCATGTGGAACACCCATCTGACGTGTTTCCCGAATACATCATGGATGCCGCATCGGTTGCTGTCGGTCGTGCCGTCGGAGCGAGACCGGGGGATCGGGTTCTCGATCTCGCCGCCGCGCCGGGTGGCAAGACGCTGGTGATCGCCGACATGATGCAGGGGAAGGGCCTTCTCGTAGGAGCTGACCGACACTGGCGACGCCTCATACGGGCGGCCAATCGCTGGGACGACGTTCGAGCGCCTATCAGCATCGTTCAGTCCGACGGGCTGGTTCCCGCGTTCAAGCCAGGTTCGTTTGATGTCGTTCTGCTCGACGCGCCGTGCTCTGGCCTTGGCACCTTGCGCCGCCGGCCAGAGGTCAAGGACCGAATCACCGCAAAGGGAATTGCCAATCTAGCTGATCTGCAACGCGGCCTGCTGAGAGAGTCGTTGGCGCTGGTCCGGCCGGGCGGCAGGTTGGTGTATTCAGTGTGCACTCTCACCGCGCCCGAGACCGTCGACCAGGTGGATGCCTTGGATGCCGCGCCGCCCGATGGCATCCCCGGCGAGCGGATTGGCAAGGGTCTCTTGCTCGCCCCCCACCTCACCGACACCGACGGGATGTTCATTTCGGTGATCCAGCCCTAGTCAGCCGCCGCGGAGCGTGGGTCATTAGGTTCTGATAGCGATCCGCGGTTAGCTGATGACAACGTTCTCGAGCCCGTCGTCGGGGTCGGGAAAGGTCATCGACAGCGCCTTCAATGTGTCAACGAGGATCTGGGTGACGATGATGTTTCTGTACCACTTGGTATCCGCCGGAACCACGTACCACGGAGCAGTCGGGGTTGCAGTTTTGGCGATGCAATCGCTGTAAGCCTCCATGTATTGGTCCCAGAGTTCTCGGTGTTTCAGATCCCCAATGTTGAACTTCCAATGTTTTGTAGGGTCATCAAGGCGGTCCTGGAGTCGTCTCGCCTGTTCTTCCTTTGAGATGTTCAGGTAGATTTTCACGATTGCGGTGCCCTCGTCGGCGAGTCGGCGTTCGAAGTCGACAATGTGTTGATAGCGTTTCGACCAGTGATCGCCCGGGACCAGGGACAGAACTCTGACAATCAGCACGTCCTCGTAGTGGCTGCGGTTGAACACAACGATTTCGCCGTTGCCGGGTGTACGACGATGCACCCGCCACAGGTAGTCGTGACCAAGTTCCGTTGACGTTGGCACCTTGAAGTTGGCGACCCGCACGCCCTGAGGATTCACCCCACGAAAGACGTTTCGGATGGTTCCGTCTTTGCCGCCGGTGTCCATGGCTTGAAGCACCAAGAGAAGCTTGTTCGTATGCTGTGCCCAGAGAAGATGCTGAAGTTCAGCCAGCTCCTTGCGCAAAGCCTTCAGCGTTTTCACACCCGCCGACTTCTTCCCCGCAAAGACCTGTCTGTCGTTGGCAGAGAAATCGTCCAGCGAGAACCCTGCTCCACTGGTGATTTTGTACGGATCCACCCGTGTGCCTCCTGGCGCTGTGACGATTACGGTTCCGAACCCTACTCACTAGCGGTCTATGCTCACATCGTGAACAACACTCTGAAGATCGCGCCCTCCATCCTGGCCGCGGATTTCGCAAATCTTGGGGCTGCGGTCGCTGAGGTAGCCGGGGCTGTCGACATGCTCCACATCGACGTGATGGACGGTCACTTCGTCCCCAATCTGGCGATCGGTATCCCTGTCATTGCATCGTTGAGGGCCACTACAGACCTCCCTTTTGACTGTCATATCATGACCACAAACCCCCTTGCCTACTTCGAAAGTCTCGCCGTGGCGGGGGCCACCCACATCACCGTACATGCTGAGGTTCACCAGGACCCGGAGCCTGTGGTCAGCCGAGCGAAAGAGGTGGGTGTCACGATCGGCATCGCCATAAACCCGGCTACTCCCGCGGACGCAATAGCGCCATTCGTTGACGAATTCGACATGCTGCTCGTGATGTCGGTCGAGCCAGGCTTCGGCGGACAGTCATTCATGGAATCAGCGCTTGCGAAAATCGAGACATTGAGAAAGTTGGTTGACTCCCACGGGTTGGCGACCGATATAGAGGTTGACGGCGGATTGTCGGTCGCAAACACGCGACGAGCGTGGGAAGCGGGCGCAAATGTGATTGTCGCGGGCAGCGCGATTTTTCATGCTGACGATCCCCTCGCCGCTGTTGCGGCGATCAAGGCTGCAACTACTTGACAGGAAGACAATGCGAGAACGGATTCTCGTCGTAGATGACGACCCGGACATCCTCCAGTTCGTTCGGATGAACCTCGAGCTAGAGGGCTTCGAGACGCGCACCGCAGAGAGTGGCAAGGAGGGTCTCGCAATGGCGAAAGAGCAGCCACCCGACCTCATTTTGCTCGACGTAATGATGCCAGGCATGGACGGTCTGACAGTATTGAAGCACCTGCGCACGAACCCCGCGACGGCGAACTGCCCAGTCATAATTCTCACCGCAAAAGTGCTCGCCGATGACAGGGTGAGAGCACTCGACCTCGGTGCTGACGACTACGTTGCAAAACCGTTCGAACTCAGCGAGCTACTGGCGCGGATACGCTCGGTCTTGAGACGCTCGCAGCAAATGCGTGACCTGTCGCCGCTAACCGGCCTCCCGGGGAACTTTAGAATTTCCCGCGAACTCGAAGACCGGGTGTCTAATCCGGGCGGATTTGCGCTTGTCTATGCAGATCTTGATCATTTCAAAGCCTTCAACGACCACTACGGATTCATGCGTGGTGACACCGTCATCAAGTTTGCGGCACAGTGTCTGCTTGATGCCGCGGCAGACATTGGTGACGAAATGATCTTTGTAGGCCACATCGGTGGAGACGACTTCGTTGCGATCTTGACACCCCCGGACGCTGAGCAGTTCTGCATCTCGGTCGTCGACAAGTACGACAGCGGGATTCTTGAGTTCTACGACACGTCAGATTCGCTGCAGGGGTACATTGAAGTGAAGGACAGACGTGGTGAACGCCATGCGTTCCCGATCTCGTCGATCTCTATGGGTGTCGTGACCAATGTCCACCGCACAATAGAGTCCGAGTGGGAAGCTTCGGCCATAGCGGTCGAAATGAAAGAGTACGCCAAGCGACGCACCGGCTCGACTTACGAACTGGACCGTCGTATCTGATGGCGGCTCGGCAGTAGCCGCCGCGCGGTACACTCAGGGTCAACAACATAACTACGCCCCCTTCAGGGCAGGGTGCAATTCCCGACCGGCGGTGACAGCCCGCGACCCCTTAGAACGGTGGACTCGATGAAAATCCGAGGCCGACGGTAACAGTCCGGATGGAAGAAGGAGGCCGCGTGTCTAGTAGCGCGAGTTCTGACAATTTGTCTGCACTCCCGGACACGGAAGCGATGATGTCGGAAGCTGTGGAGTTATCACGGCGGGCGTTGCCGCATCCGAATCCGCGTGTAGGGTGCCTCGTGGTATCGCCTAATGGCGAAGTCGTCGGCCGCGGATTTCACCTCCGGCCTGGTGCTGCGCACGCCGAACCGGTCGCGCTTGAGAGCGCTGGCGCTAAAGCGCGAGGGGCGACCCTCGTTGTCACCCTCGAGCCACACAACCACCATGGGCGGACACCGCCGTGCACCGAGACGATCATCGATGCTGGGATAGCTCGCGTAGTTATCGGGGCGCTCGACCTTAACCCCCTGGTGTCAGGGCGTGGCGTAGCCAGGCTTGAGGATGCAGGCATAGCTGTCATGGTTGGTGTTGGCGAGAGCGAGGTAATAGGCGCTGACGCTGGCTACTTTCACTATCTTCGAACCGGCCGGGCACGCTTCGTTGCGAAGCTTGCTTCTACGCTCGACGGGCAGATCGCTGCGCTCGACGGTTCTTCGCAGTGGATCACCGGTGAGTCCGCGCGTCGCGATGTCCATCGCCTGCGTTCCGATTTCGACGCCATCGTCATTGGCGCTCGGACACTGCGCACCGACGACCCGCTGTTGTCTGTGCGTCTTGCGGGTTACTCGGGTCATCAGCCGAGGCCGGTAGTTCTCGCGGGTCGGCAAGACCTACCCGATCGTGCGGCGCTGTACGCAAACGACCCGGTAGTGTTCGCGTCCAACGTGACCAAGGTCCCTACTTCGATTCGCGACGTTATCCGGTTCGACGGCGAGCTCGTCGATCCGAACCTTGTAGTCGAGTCGCTCACCGAACGCGGGATGCGAAACGTCCTTATCGAGGGTGGTGGGCAGATCGTACGGGCGTTCTTGGACACCGGATCGCTTGACGCCGCCATCTTTTACTTCGGTGGCAAGATCGCCGGGGGCCAAGGCCGCGGCTTGTTCTCGGGTGCGTTCGAGACGTTGGCGTCGGCGGTTAACGTCCGAATCGACTCGGTCATCACCATCGACAACGACATTCGCGTCGACGTTTCGTTTGTCGGACCCCACTTAGAGGTTGCGTAGTGTTCACAGGGATCGTCACGGAACTCGGGATCGTGCAAGCAGTCGCAGAGGACGACGGCATGCGCGCGTTTACGATACGCGCTCCAGCCACGGTGGTCGGCCTCCGAGTCGGCGACTCGGTGGCGGTCAACGGCGTGTGTCTCACCGCCATAGTGGTCGCTGACGATTCGTTCACCGTCGAGGCGATGGAGGAAACTCTCGTGCGGTCATCGCTTGGTTCGATCCTCGACGGTGAATCGATAAACCTTGAGCGTCCGATGCCCGCTGCGGGCCGGTTCGACGGTCACATAGTGCAGGGTCATGTGGATGGTGTTGCGCTCGTCGACGCAATCACAGACGAGGGCGCCTCCAAGCGGTTTCAATTTTCGATCAGCCGATCTCTCGGGCGCTATCTAGTCGAAAAGGGGTCCGTCACCGTCGACGGTGTTTCGCTTACAGTCACGAGCGTGAGTCCCGCTGACGCGGATCGTCAGGTGTTTGAGGTAGCGATCATCCCGCACACACTCGACTCCACCGTATTTGGGGCCTACGTGGTCGGCACTGCTGTCAATGTTGAAGTCGATGTACTCGCCAAGTATGTCGAACGACTCATGGAGGTCCGCTGATGAGCGCGACGAACGTTGATCGAGCGGTCGAAGCGATCCGAAACGGCGAGTTCGTGCTGGTTACTGATGATGAGGCGCGTGAAAACGAAGGTGACCTTGTGATGGCGGCCGAGAAGGCGACTTCGCAAACGATTGCATTCATGGTGCGCCACACGTCGGGTGTGATATGCGTACCAGCGACTGGCCAACGTCTCGACGCGCTCGGTCTCCCTCTCATGGTGCGCGAAAACACAGAAAGTCACCGGACCGCGTTTACGGTGTCCGTCGACTCTGCGCACGATGACCTGTCTACGGGGATTTCTGCGGCCGATCGTGCAGCAACAATTCGGGCGATAGCGGACCCAGCCACCAGACCCGATCAGTTGACGCGGCCCGGTCATGTTTTTCCCCTGCGGTACGCCACGGGCGGTGTCCTTGCGAGGGCCGGCCACACCGAAGCCATAATCGATCTCTGCCGGCTCGCAGGACTTGATCCGGTCGGCGTAGTCAGTGAAATAGTCAACGATGACGGCACGATGGCTCGCGGCGACCAACTCGACAGGTTTTCTGAACGTTACGGAATTACCAAACTTACCATCGCCGAACTGATTGACTACAGGTGGGCTACCGAGAGCCTTGTCGATCATGTCGAGGCGGCCAAGATACCGACACGGTACGGCGACTTCGTTGCCCACGGCTATCGCTCGCAACATGGCGAGACCGAGCACATCGCTCTCGTCATGGGGGACGTCGGTGGTGAGGAGGATGTTCTCGTGCGACTGCATTCCGCATGTTTGACAGGTGACGTGTTCGCAAGCACACGATGCGACTGCGGCGCACAGCTCGACGAGTCGATGAGGAGAATCGGAGAACGCGGTGTTGGGGTGATCGTGTACAACAGGAACCACGAGGGACGCGGTATCGGCCTGCTCGACAAGCTGGCGGCTTACAGACTCCAAGATGGTGGCCTCGACACAGTTGACGCGAACCTGGAACTCGGTCACGCTGCCGATCTACGCCACTACGGCACAGAGGCTCAAATCTTGCACGACCTCAAGATCGAATCGGTTCATCTGTTGACGAACAACCCCGACAAGGTTGCTCAGCTATCGGCGTTCGGTGTGAAGATCGCAAAGCGTATCCCGATTGTTGTCGGTGTGACGCCACACAACGAGGTATACCTCAAGACCAAACAAGACAAGCTGGGGCACATGCTTGGGGGCCAGACTCATGAGTCTTGAGCCGGCGACCCACTCATCTCTGGACGCCCGCGGTTTGCGGATCGCTGTTATAACGGCGTTGTTCAATGGGTCCATTACCGGGGGCCTACGCACCGGGGCTGTTGAGTATCTCGAAGAAGCCGGCGCGGAGCAAGTGCACTGTATTGAAGCGCCCGGGGCGTTCGAGCTCCCGCTTCTCGCCGCAACCGCGATCGACGCGGGTTTTGACGGTGTCGTTGCTCTCGGCGCAGTCATTGAAGGGGAGACCGACCACTACGAGCATGTGGCGCATCGTGTATCGGAAGGGTTGTTGAGAGTCAGTCTTGACACAGGAGTGCCGGTGGGGTTCGGTGTGCTGACCACTGCAACGGTCGAGCACGCGCTGACACGTTCGCGCCCCGGTCCGCAAAACAAGGGGCGAGAGTGCGCAGCGGCGGTAATTGGCACGTTGCAAGCACAGGCGACGATACGTAAAGCAGCCACGCCACGTTGACAGCCAGGGAGCGGTTCGTATACTGCGGGGGCAATTTCATGACGAAAGCGGAGGCGCCTGCTTCCCACCCAACCACCTGAGTGAGTTGAGGTCGACGAGCCGGGCAGTACCTCTATGGTGCTGCCTTCTTGTATGTTCCGTTGTGGACCACCGCCAACCGAGGAGTTTGCAATCGCCAAAGAGCCACGAGTCAATGAACGAATCAGGGTCCCCGAGGTCCGCCTGGTCGACCCAGAGGGTGGCCAAATAGGCATAAAGCCGATCGAAGAAGCACGGTGGTTAGCCGAGCAGCTCGGTCTCGATCTTGTTGAAGTGGCGCCCGACGCTAGACCCCCTGTCGTACGACTCATGGACTATGGGAAATTCAAGTACGAATCGTCGGTGAAGGCCCGAGAGGCTCGCAAGCGCCAGACGCGTACCGTTGTTAAAGAAGTCCAGTTCCGCCCCAAGATCGCAACGAGCGACTTCGAAGTAAAGCGCAAAAGGGTTGAACGATTTCTTCGCGACGGCGACAAGGTGAAGATCACGATGAGGTTCCGCGGCCGTGAGGTCACCCATCCAGAGATCGGTCGCGAGATCCTGAAACGTCTTGCCGAGTCTGTCGAAGAGTTTGGCACCATTGAAACCGCGCCACGTCTTGAGGGGCGTCAGATCACGATGGTGCTAGCGGGCATCCGCCAGCAGAAACCGGCGAGGCACTCAAACCGTCACCAGGATACGGCCGACGGAATCGATGATGAACACGCAGAAGAAACATCCTTGGCGACGAATTCCGATGACGCCACTCCGACGGCGGAAGTGGAGGATCATCCCACCGAGGGTGATGACACAGAGAGTAAGTCCGGCGACGCTCCTGTTACCGAACAGGCAGCCACCGATGAGGAGAACGAAAGTGCCGAAGCAGAAAACACATAAGGGGGCCGCCAAACGGATGAAGGTCACGGGGAGTGGCAAGATCCGACACCGCGGCGCGTGGCACGGCCACAACCGCTATAAGAAATCCGCAAAGCGTTGGCGTCGCGTGAGCCACGACGGAGTGCTCTCCGGTGGCGACGCGAAACGAGCAGCACGCCTACTAGGCCGCTAGGAGAATCCATGGCACGAGTTAAACGCGCGGTTAACGCGCACAAAAAACGCCGCAAGGTGATGGATCGGGCGTCGGGATACACCGGGGCGCGGAGTCGTCGTTACCGAACCGCTCGCGAACAGACGATGCACGCTATGCAAGATTCCTTTGCGCACAGGCGTGCTCGCAAGGGCGATTTCAGGCGCTTGTGGATTACTCGGATCAATGCAGCCGCCCGCATCCACGGCATGAGTTATTCGCGTTTGATAGCCGGGCTCAAGGCAGCTGAAGTGGAAGTCGACCGCAAAATGCTTGCCGAAATGGCTGTGAACGACCCCGCGGCATTCAAGGCGTTGGTCGAAGTTGCCAGTGCGCATGTGAGCGCCTGACACCCGCGATCAGCTGAGACCGTTACTTACGACGCCATTGAAGGCTAGGCGAGTGTGCAACCGACGCTGACTTCAACCAAGAACGAGATCGTGCAACGCGCACGCAGGCTGCACTCGGCAAAACAACGGCGTCTCACGGGGCTGGTCCTCGTGGAAGGACCGACCCTTATCGAGGAGGCTGCTGCAGCAAGGATGGAGTTCGTGACCATCTTCGCTGTCGAAGACGATGCCGACCAACTCCGTTTGGCCGAAGCCGCAGGAGGATCGGTGATAGTGACGAGCAAACGGGTGCTCGATCACATCGCTACGACAGCTACGCCACGGGGTCCGATCGCCATTGTGCGCCGCCCTGAACCGGCAAGAGTGTCGACGGTTTCGGACACGTTGATCCTCTCCGATATTGCGGATCCCGGCAACGCAGGAACGATGGTCCGGACCGCAACGGCGCTCGGGTTTCACGTGGCCACAGTCACTGGTTCCGTCGATCTTTGGTCGCCAAAAGCTTTGAGGGCCGGCTCTGGGGCACAGTTCTCAGCACCTCCACGCGTTGTGGAGTCTCTCTCCGACATTGCAAGGGTGGGTTTTCGCACCATAGGCCTGGTCGTTAGCGGCGGATCGGACCCCGAGGTGCTCACTGGCGCATCGCCCGTCGCTCTCGTCGTGGGAAGCGAGGCGCACGGACTTCCCGAAGATCTCATCAAAGAGTGTGACGACCTGGTGACCATTCCGACGATTGGGAGTGTCGAAAGTCTCAATGCCGCAGCGGCAGCGTCGATTGCAATGTGGGAGCGCGCACGGCTGCGCAAGTAGGAAGCACCACAACGCAAAGCTACGGTCGCCGCATGGTCGAGGTCTCGCGCAGACGGTTTACAGACATCGAGTTTTCCGGCGAGTGTTGCTGAGCACGATTTCGCTCGAACATTTACCAGGACCCGTCGAGCGTTACACGGGTCCGTTTCTGTGTCGGTACCGATACGCTGCATCTCGCACATCGAGGACTAACGTACACCCACCTATGGATATTCGAGCAGAACTGAAAGCCCTAGCGAGTGACGCCCCAGCCGTAATCGCGGCAGCGGCATCAACAGAGGAGCTAGCTGGCATTGAAGCGGACGTGACTGGCAAACGATCACCGATTGCAGCAGCGCGGCGCCTGCTTGGAACGATTGAACAGGACCAGAGACGCGAGGTCGGCATCCTGATCAAGGAAATCGCCGATGCGTTGCAAGACGGCATTGACGCCCGTGGTGACGAGTTGCGAGATGCTGAAGAAACGGCCGCGTTAGAGGCAGAGGCGGTCGACGTCACTCTGCCTGGGCGGGCGCCTTCCATCGGGACCCACCACATTATCCAGCAGGTTATCGACGAAATTATCGACATCTTTGTATCGCTTGGGTTCACGGTGGCACGGGGGCCCGAAGCAGAAACCAGCTTCTACAATTTCACGGCGCTCAACATCCCGGAGACCCACCCCTCGCGACTCGAATCGGACACGCTTTACCTCGACTACGGCGACGACGCCGAGGGCGTCTTGCTACGGACACACACATCGCCGATGCAGGCCCGATATATGGAGCTCCATCAGCCACCTGTGTATGTAGTTGTCCCGGGAAAGGTATTCCGGGCGGATCCGCTTGACACAACGCACTCACCGGTGTTCCACCAGGTCGAGGGTCTGGCTGTTGATACGAACATCACCTTCGGTGACCTCAAGGGAACACTGGAGATGTTCGCCAGAGAGCTACTCGGAAAGGACACGAAGGTGAAGTTTATCCCCCACTATTTTCCCTTCACCGAGCCTTCCGCCGAGATGTATGCGTACTCGAACGGGAAGTGGATCGAGCTACTCGGCTGTGGCATGGTGAATCCTGCGGTGTTTGAGAATGTTGGTTATGACCCTGCGGCGGTTACCGGGTTCGCATTTGGGATGGGCGTTGAGCGTCTTGCAATGGTTCGCCACGGCGTTGGCGATCTTCGGCACATCCTTGAGAACGACGTCAGAGTGCAACGGCAGTTCGTATGAAACTCACGCTCAGTTGGTTGCGGGAGTTTGTCGACGTGCCGATGATGGACATCGCTGACATCGTTGATGCCTTTGAGAGTCTTGGCCACGAAGTCGAAGAGGCGTATGCAATCATTCCACAGTTCACCGGCATCGTTGTAGGCAAGGTTCTCGCGGTGCAAGCCCACCCGAACGCTGACAAGGTCCGGTTGTGTCAGGTCGATATCGGGGGCGAAACCGTTGAAATTATCTGTGGCGCATGGAACTTTCAACCTGGCGCTCTTGTGCCGGTCGCTCTTCCAGGTGCCACGCTCGGGGATGACTTCACGATTGCCAGACGCGAGATTCGCGGTGTCACGTCGAACGGAATGATCTGTTCAGAAGCCGAGCTTGGTCTCGGGAACGATACCGACGGCATCATGGTGCTCAATGATGACTATCCGGATTCTCTGGACGCCGTCGGTTCTGACTTTGCTGGGATAGTTGGATTCGACGACGTATTTTTCGACGTTTCGATCACACCAAACCGCCCGGACTGCATGTCCGTGGTCGGGCTCGCGCGCGAACTCGCAGCTCGTTTCGATCTGCCGCTGTCGCTGCGGACGCCGACACTCGACGTAGTTGAAGGCGAGTCGGCCCTGACGATCACAATCGACGATGATCGGTGCCCCCGTTTCACCGTCCGATCCGTGCGCGATATCACGGTGGGGGCGTCCCCGCATTGGATGCGCCGCCGGCTGGAGCTTGCCGGCATGCGTCCGATCAACAACGTGGTTGACGCATCGAACTACGTCATGATGGAACTAGGCCACCCATCACATGCGTTCGATCGGGACCGTCTTGGTGACGCCGTCGGGGTCCGCGCGGCGCGTGACGGGGAATCAATCACGACGCTTGACGGTCTTGAACGGACCCTTACCAGCGAGGACATTGTGGTAGTGAATGGCACCGACGAGGCCATATCGATTGGCGGCATTATGGGCGGCGCGTCGACGGAGGTCAATGCCGACAGCGTGAATGTCGTGGTTGAGGCGGCGATGTGGTTTCCGCCGATGATCCTGCATTCGTCGAAACGGATGCAATTGCGCTCGGAAGCGTCCGCTCGATTCGAGCGCGGGATGGACCCAAACTTTTGTTTGGTGGCTGCGGACCGTGTCGCTGAGTTGCTTGTTGCCCATGCTGGCGGCACTGCGGGGCCGATGTACGATTCGTATCCCGTCCCCGTAAAGCGGGTGATGATCGACTATCCGCTTTCGGAGACGGAACGCATCCTCGGCATCAGGCTCGATGCGGGCACCACCGGCGAATATCTACGAAAGCTCGACTTCGCAGTGTCCGGAACCGACCCGCTCAAGCTTTCCATCCCGACGCGCCGTCCCGATTTGAAGGCCCCCGTAGACGTCGTCGAAGAGCTCGCTCGCCTGCACGGATTCGCTGCCATTCCTGGGCGCGTCGTACACGGCACTGGAGGAGGACTACCGCACGAGATCGTCGCAGAACGCAAGCTCCGTCGTACTCTGACAGCGTGCGGATTGAGCGAGGCGGTGACCTTTTCGTTCATCGGTCCAGCCGATCTCGATGTACTCAACTTGGACGCGGACGATCCACGTCGCGCCGGGATCGGAGTCGTGAACCCGTTGCGAGAAGAGGAAGGCGTGATGCGCACGACATTGCTGCCAGGTCTCATAAAAACCGTTGCCGCCAACCACGCCCGTGGGTTTGTCGATGTTGGCTATTTCGAAATCGCAAAAGTGTTCTTACGTTCCGATGATGTGCTTCCATCACAGCCGGATCGGCTGGGACTCATCATGACGGGTGGCCGGGACAACGATCTTGGTCGTTCCCCACGGCCAGTCGATATCCGCGACGCAGTTGGTGTTATCGAAGCGATTTCCGCGAGTCAGAATTTTGCCGTCGAGGTTGTACCTGCAATCGAAAATGGGTTCCATCCGGGGCGCTGCGGGCGTGTTCTTCTCGATGGAAACGATATCGGGTTTGTCGGTGAACTACGTCCAAGCGTTGCACAAGCGGCCGGTCTCAGTGGGCGAGTGGTCATGGCAGAACTCGATCTTGCACCGTTTGTCGCCTCGACCGCACCATGGACATTGGTTCCACCTAGTTCCTTTCCACCCGTGGTGTTCGACCTCGCGTTTGAAATTGCTGCCGACACGGGTGCGGGAAACATCCTGGCGACGATTCGCGAGACTGCGTCGACAATTCTCGAATCGGTTTCGGTGTTCGACGTGTATAGCGGAGACGGAGTAGAAGCTGGGCGAGTCAGCATTGCGATGCGGCTCACGTTTCGGGCGCCCGATCACACTCTTGCGGACGACGAAATCACGCCAATCCGCAAGCGAATCGTCGAAGCTGTCGAAACACGCCACGACGCACATCTGCGTGGGAGCGTGTGACATGAAGTTTCTCAAGGTATCGGATGTGGGGATTGTCGGACTCCGCACGATCCTCAACGCCTGCGCTCGGATCAAGACTTCTCCAGACGATGTCAGGGGCCTTCTTTCGGGCACCTCCGTTGGCATCTTTTTCGAAAAGCCGTCGACTCGTACACGAGTTTCATGCGAAGTCGCTGCCGTCCACCTCGGTGCGCACCCGGTGATGCTGCGCGGCGAAGAGATCGGGTTCGGCAACCGCGAGGAAACTCGAGACATCGCACGCGTGCTCGAACGGTATGTCGACGCCCTTGCGTTTCGAGTGTTCCGTCACCGTGATCTCGAGGAGCTTGTCGCTCACACTGACATGCCCGTGATCAACCTCTTGTCGGACCTAACCCATCCATGCCAGGCAGTTGCAGACCTCGCGACAATCGAAGAGAGCATGGACCTTGCGGGGTCTACGCTTGCGTACGTCGGCGATGGCAACAATGTCTTGCACTCACTGTTGCTTGCCGGGGCAATGACGGGTATGCACATCATCGCTGCCACGCCACGCGGGTACGAACCAGCCGCCGAGATTGTGGCGGAAGCGAGAAAGCTAGCGGGCGAGACCGGCGCATCGATAACTCTCACAAGCGACCCCGCCGCCGCAGTGAGAGATGCGGACGTCGTGTACACCGACGTGTGGACGTCGATGGGCCAAGAGGCTGAGGCGGCCCACCGGGTCGCTGACTTTGCTGGATTCCAAGTAGATCTCGATCTATTTGAAACCGCCGACCCGAATGCGTTGTTTCTTCACTGCCTGCCTGCGCATCGAGGCGAAGAGGTCACCGACCAGGTCATGGAACATGTGAGGTCGAGAGTGTTTGATCAGGCCGAGAACCGAATGCATGCTTTTGCGGCCGTACTGCTGTACACCACGGGAACCTTACCGTCGTGGTGATGTCGGATGCGGAACTAGCCGCGTTGGTCGAAGGCGATGTGACCGACGTTGCGAAGCGTCTCATCGGAGCGACCTTGTCCACAATGATCGACGGGGTTGTAACTGCGGTACTCCTCACCGAGGTTGAAGCGTACGGCGGGCCTGGTGACCCGGCCAGCCATGCGGCGCGAGGAAGGACCGACGCCAACGCGGCGATGTTTGGTACGGCCGGCACTATGTATGTGTACCGATCCTACGGCATCCACTGGTGTGCCAACATCGTGGTCGGTAGCGAAGGCTCGGCGTCGGCGGTGCTACTGCGGGGCGGTGACCCGATCACCGGTATTGCAGTCATGGAACGGCGCAGGAAGCGTACCAAGAACCTCACCGATGGTCCGGGGAAGCTGTGCCAAGCGCTGGGCATCACCGGCGACCACGACGGGACGAGCCTAGGTGATCAGATCCAGATCGTGCCTGGCCCAGCGCCCGGTCCAGTGGTCGCGACTCCTCGGATCGGGATCACCAAGGCTGTTGACGTGCCTTGGCGGTTCTCTGTACTCCGCTAGGGGTTAACCCAGATCGTCACGATGTCAGTCTCCGCGGTTCCGGCCGCCGGTGATTGCTTCCAGACGAGGGCCGACCGGCGGCCGGCTGCTTCGGGGTCCTCCTCGGGTAAAAGGAACACCTGTACGTCGAAGCCGAAGAGACGGGCCCTTGCCTCTTCGACAGGGAACCCAAGAACGCTCGGCACGGAGTTTGAGGGAGTCTCTCCGGCGACGGACAGTCTGACAACCGTGCCGGTCTGCGCATCTGAACCCGCTGGCGGGTTCATGCTGAAGACCGTACCGGTCGCCAAATTGTCCACGCGTATCCACTCTATGCGCACATCAAAACCTTGATCGAGCAACAACGGGGTCGCCTGTTCAAGACCGAAACCGACGACATCTGGAAGCAAGGTTGCCCCGACGCTGGTGATGCCTTGCGGATTGTGAATGGGGCAGATAACGGTAGGTGCTGCGTCACGCGGGAGTCGCACACGGTGCACGCTGGCTCGTGGGCACAGTGGCCCCGCAAGAAACCCGGTTGAGAGATCAACTTCGACGGTAACGAGACCCTCATCTTCTGGTGTAGGCAGCTCACCGTAGGGCACCCCGGCAAGAGCAGCCGACGCAAATCGCGACCAGATTTGGGCGGGCCATGTTCCGCCGGTGATCGTGTACGGGGTGAGCGGCGCTTGCAACGGGACTTGACCCTCCGGGAACCCGACCCAAATCGCGGTAACGAGTTCGGGCGTGTAACCAACAAACCAGGCGTCCGCATTGTTCTGCGAAGTGCCGGTCTTACCTGCGGTCACACGGCCGATCCTTGCCTGTTGACCTGTACCCCTGCGAACGACCTCGGTAAGGGCTTGTGTCACCGTGTCAGCGACCGACCGAGGAAGCGCCTGAGACACAACCGGAGTCGGCGAATAAATCACGGTCCCGGCGGTGTTCTCGATACGGGTGACAAAGATCGGCTCCACGTGGTTCCCGCCGGCCGCAAAGGTCGCGTATGCCGAAGCCATGTCGAGGACGGTCACTTCCTGTGCCCCGAGTGCAAGCGAATGGTACGGCAAGAGGTTTTGATTGATGCCTGCAGCCATGGCAATCTCGGCGACGAGTCCGGGTCCTACCTCGTCCATTATTCGTGCGTAAATGACGTTCACAGAGAATACGGTTGCTTCCAATACGGTGAGGTCGGGAAATACGGAATCGTTGTAGTTCGAGACGAACCACGGACCCGAGCTTGTCTCGATGGAGACACTCTGTCCGCCGCGGACAATGGTATCTAGCGTTAACCCAGACTCGAGAGCTGCGGCGAGGACGAACGGCTTAAACGCAGAACCTGGCTGGCGGCGCCCCTGCGTTGCGAGGTTGAATTGTGCACTTGGGTCGGTCGTTGAGTAGAAGTCTCGGCCGCCAACGATCGCCAACACGTGACCGGTGCGTGGATCGATCGAAACTAACCCGGCGGATGGAGCCTCACCGTCCATGACATCCGCAATCGCCGCCTCAGCTGTCTGCTGGATTGCGGGGTCGATCGTCGTGTAGATGTTGAGGCCACCGCGAAACAGTGCGTCGTACCTGTCAGTTGCCGTGGCACCGAGCGCTGGGTCGTCGAGGAGTAGACGTTTGACTTCTTCAGTGAAGTACGGGTACAGCGCCTGCTGAGACAAGACCGTACGGTCTGTGAGGACAAGATCGCGACCACGTGCATCGTCCGCGGTTTGCGCGTCGATCCAGCCGAGTTCGAGCATTTTATCGATCACGACGTTGCGCCGCGATGTGGCCGCTTCGGCATGTTCCCATGGGTCCGTGCCCGATGGCCGCTGTATTAGGCCCGCCAGTAGGGCGGCTTCGGCCAGATCCAGCTCGGAGATGTCCTTATCAAAATATGTCACTGCGGCGGTAGCGATCCCATACGCCCCGCTACCGAAGTACACCGTGTTGAGATAGCGGACGAGGATTTCTTCTTTGGTGAGCGATTCCTCGATTCGAAGGGCGAGAATCGCCTCTTCGACCTTCCTGTCCACGGTGAGCTCTGGTATGAGAATGACGCTCTTGACGTACTGCTGTGTGATCGTTGATCCTCCCTGAACGATCCCTCCGGCCTCCACGTTCTTGAGGAGAGCGCGTGCGACAGCCCTGAGATCTACGCCGCCGTGCTCCCAGAACCTCTCGTCCTCAATGGCGACGACTGCGTCGCGGACAAGTTGTGGGAGCTCACCGTCTCTGACGAGAAGCCGATTCTCCCCAGCAAACCACGTTGCAAGGATCGTACCGTCAGAAGCAAAGACCGTAGTGGTCAGAGACTGCTTGATATCGAGGGTGTCTTCGTAGGGAGTAACGCTGCATGCCGCCGCGGCGGAGGCGAAGACAAGGGCAACAAGACCAATCCGGGAGCGCATGCACCGTACCGTACACCCGTTGTGAGGGGCAAGCATTGGCAGCTCGAACGCTGACCGGTATCCTGAGTTGCATGACCCCTGCCTCTCCTTCGCCGCAAGAACAGCTCGCGATCCTGACGGACGGGATCGATGCGGTTACACCCGGCGGCGGGCTGCTCGACAAATTGAAACTGGGTCGGCCGCTACGAGTCAAGCTCGGCGTGGACCCCACCGCCCCTGACGTCACGTTGGGCTGGGCCGTCGTCTTGCGCCTCCTGCGGCGCTTTCAAGACCTCGGCCACACCGCCGTGCTGATCCTCGGGGACTTCACTGCCCTTGTTGGCGACCCTACGGGTCGGTCAGAGACGCGCAAGCGACTCACTCCATCGGAGGTTGCCGCGCATTCAGTGAGCTGTGTCGACATGATCAAAGATGTGCTGTCTGAGGAACGTCTTGAGATTCGCCCCAACTCGGAGTGGCTTGCCGCGATGGACATGCACAAGCTGCTCGAACTCACGTCGACCACAACAGTTGCTCGGCTGCTCGAACGCGACGACTTTTCTAAGCGCTTCGCGGAAAAACGACCGATCTCGCTCATCGAGTTCATGTATCCGTTGCTCCAAGCAATGGACTCTGTTGCAGTCAATGCCGACGTCGAACTTGGTGGCACCGACCAACTGTGGAACCTGCTCATGGGTCGCCAAGTGCAGGGACGGTACGATCAGGAGCCTCAGGTGGCGGTTACCGTGCCGCTACTCGTCGGGACCGACGGAACTCGCAAGATGTCACAGTCGTACGGGAACTACATTTCCATCCGCGACCCTGCCGATGACATGTTTGGCAAGGTCATGAGTCTTCCAGACGCCGCCATGGAGCAGTGGTTTCTGCTCGCCGCCGGGTATACACAAGCGGAAGCCGCTCGGATCGCATTCGACGTGGCCGACGGGAGCCGCCATCCCGGCGAAACGAAACGTTTGCTTGGGCGCGAGATCGTCACGATGTATCACGGTTCGGTCGCAGCCGAGGAATCCGAGGCGGCATTTGATCGCCTGTTTAAGCAGCATGCAGTGCCCGACGATGTTGACGAAATCTCGATGCCGGAGTCGATGGGGGATGAGGTATTCCTGCCAGCGCTGCTGGCAACAGCGGGCCTGGTGACGTCAAACACGGAGGGGCGCCGAATGATCAAACAGGGTGCCGTGAAGATCGACGGCGACCGGATCGACGTGGATCGCCTGCCCACTGTCGACGTAACAGGCAAAGTCATTCAAGTCGGTAAGCGCAGGTTCGTACGAATCCGATGATCACAACGGACGCCGATTCAGGCCAAATCCAGGACGAGCACTTTCGGCGCTGTGGCCCGCGCTAATGGAACCGTTCGAGAACTTCCTTTCTCCAGACCTCGTAGATGTTGTGGCTTTTCACTTGGACCGCCATCTCGCGACGTTTGATCGGGGAGCGTTCGTCGGTTCTATTTTGACGGATCTGGAGAATCTAGAACTCAAGGCGAGAGCGCAGCTCATGGCTGATCCGTCTCCGGTGTTGCCGATCCTGTACGCCTTCAGGGACGACGAGGAGTATGTTCGTTGCTCGGTTGCAAACCATCTCAATGACATAGCCAAGGATCACCCTGACCTGGTGGCCGAACTCGCAAAAGAATGGATGGAGGACGCTGACGCGAATCGGCGGCGGCTCGTACGTCACGCCACCCGAACGTTGATCATGACGTGACACCGGGTCCTCTGATGAGAGGGTGACATCGCAAATCAAATAGGGGGCCGAAGCGAGAACTCCGACCCCGTACTTGATGATGTCGTTGTTGCGAACTAGATGGGTTCGTTCCCGTCAAGCTTGCGACCGGATCCAAGCACCGCGGCGCCAAGGGCGACGAACAGTACCCCCAGAAACGCAAACTGCTGGATCTCGAGTCCGGTGACCGGCAACGAACCCGCAATGCCGAAGTCCGCTGTCAGGTACTCCTGGCCGTCCACCAGAGCGATCGTGAATGAACTGACAGTCGTCAGCGAGGTGCTCTCGGGGAACGTCGACTTCGTCACCGCGACAACGTAATTCCCGGGATCAAGAGCCGAGAACAAGTAACGGCCGTCGGCGTTTGTGGTCATGCTGATAGTTGTGTTCGTGTCGGTGTTAGTCAACGTGACCGTGACACCCGACACGCCCTTTTCCCCGGCGTCCTGAATGCCATCCTTGTCGTCGTCGAACCACACCGTGTCACCGATCAGCGCGGATGCGAGCACTTGGGTGGCTGTCACAGTCGCATCATCCCAGTCGTCACCTGTTCCGTCCCCGGGTATGGAATCGATGTCGAGCTCGTTCGCAGCCGTGACCTCTGCCTCATTTGTGAACGTGCCGGCACTATCGACGGTGACCGTGAGCGTCATCGACGTTGATGCTCCATTTGCCAAGTTACCGATCGTCCACACGCCGGACGCAGGGTCGTACGAGTTGCTACCGGTGTGCGACACATATGTGACGCCGTCGGGGAGAGTATCGGTAACCACGACACCGGTAGCGCCATCGGGGCCCTGATTGATCACTGAGATTGTGAAGGTAGTTTGGTCACCGACCGAAACGCTTGCCGGATCGACATCCTTCGTAAGCTCGAGATCGATGATCGGATCGACCTCCACAATGGTGATTGTGGCATCGTCCCAGTCGTCGCCCTGCCCGTCGCCTGGCGTCGAGTCGCTGTCTTGCTCGTTAGCGGCGGTGACCTCGGCGACGTTTGTATGGGTACCAAGTTGAACGCCCGTCACGTCGATATCGAGAGACACCGATGCTCCGACCGCAAGGTTGCCGATCGTCCAGACGCCCGTGACGGGGTCGTAGGAACCGTCACCAGCGTGTGACACGTATGTCAGCGACGCAGGCAGAGTATCGGTTACCTCCACGCCGGTAGCCGCATCGGGACCCTGGTTCACAACCGAAACAGTAAATGTTGTGGTGTCACCAGGGCTGATCACCGCCGGTGAAGCGCTTTTGTTGAGTTCAAGGTCGATCACATGTGGGGGTTCAATGGCCGACACGAAAGCGTCGTCCCAGTCGTCGCCCATGCCGTCGCCAGGTGTTGAGTCCACGTCTGGCTCGTTCGCAGCTGTGACCTCGGCCTCGTTGGTGAACGTCCCAACGGCATCGACCGTAACGGTGAGTGTCATCGATACTGTTTGGCCGACCGCAAGTGCGCCTATCGTCCACACGCCGGTTGCGGTGTCGTACGTACCGTCACCGGCGTGAGAAACGTAAGTCAACCCGGTCGGAAGAACGTCCGTAGCTTCGATGCCGGTCGCTCCGTCGGGTCCGTCGTTCCCCACCGTAAGAGTGAACGTCGTCTCATCGCCGACGAACACGGAGTCGTCGCTTACCGACTTGTCGAGCCAGAGGTCCATGATTGTTCGGTCTGCAGTGATATCAAGACGGTCGATAGCACCCGAACCAGCGAGGCGAACGACCATTCGCCGAACCCCGGTCTGGTTGACCACCACGATCTCCGAATCGCCATTGCCTATCACAGGGACCGGCACCGACGCGAGGAGGGCGTCGCCAGCATCGTACAAATCGATCGACGCGCCCGCGGTGTCGATGTCGAACAGCTCCAGGCTGTTAACCGTAACAAGTCCGGAGTCGCCCCATGCCCCGAATCCAAGCGACAGCGTTGCCGCGGCCGATGCCGAATCGTCAGGATCGGAAGAGTCTCCGTCTTCGGACACGATGAGCACATTGCCGTTTGCGGGCGAGAACAGATCAGAGTCGCCCCCTGTACAGCTTGACGCGGATCCGCCGCACGTCGCGTCGAAGATCATCGCAGCATTCCCGGAAACGCCTGGAGTCGAACCAAACACGGAAATCGTTCCGAGGTTCGTACCGGAGATACCGTTACCGCTCGACAACGTCGACACGGTGTCGCCGCTCGACAGCCCAGACTCGAAGTCGGCCACCGCCGAAAACGTCGCCGCCTCCGCGGCCGTCGCCCCTAGCGCCGTGATGGTCACGACCATCGCCATCACGAGCAGCAGGATGAAAGTTCCACGTGCGGTACGGTCCCTACCGAACGCGCGTTCCGCTGTAGTTGATGCCTTCACCTTAGTTTCCTCCGTCTTTCTTCAGACTGCTCAACGTGGTTAAGCCCTGACCACTATTGAGCTATCATCGTATACCACTCACGGTGGTGTTGCTAGTGCTCACCGTGGTCATTACGCCCTACCAGAATCTGACTAGTTCGACGCTTCACTCCATCCTACGCTTTCCGAGGACGCGGTGGGTCGCCGACGGCCTTGTTCGCGGTTCCTGCAGCATTCAACTGGTCGTCCGCAGAGGAATCTTCTGTCCCAGGTCGTAACGATTCCGTCGTCACAACGCGGTTTGGCTGAATCTTGCGAATTAGATTGTATCGTTTCCACTCGTGCAAAACGCTAGATAGCGTCTCGACAACCGCGGGGTCGACAAAACAGAGCGGTATCGACTGGCCGTTGCCAACGGCTGACTTGCATCGGCGCTTGCGCTCTGGCATACTTGGTTCCGCACTGGCCGAGACCGCTTTAGGGCTCGGCTGTTCCGGCCGCCCCGATGGGCGGTGCTATGGTGTGAGACCCCTTCGGCCCTACCCAGGGTTGGAGACTCCGGGCTCCTTGACAACTAAACAGCGTGTCAAAAGCCAACAAGCGTGGCTTCTCGCTTCACTAACGTGAAGATCGATGAAGACCACGACTGTACAAGTCGGCTGTGTCAACATGAGGACCCCCGTCCTCGACGCAGCCAGTGTGACGGCGGCTTCGGTCGCCCGAAACACAACCTTTGATAATGACTCCTCGGTTCCAATTCCGAGGAACCAGTTCCTCAAGTGATTGGGACTGAGTAGTTAGGATCAATCAACTTTCGATGGAGAGTTTGATCCTGGCTCAGGACGAACGTTGGCGGTGCGCTTAATGCATGCAAGTCGAACGAGAACCGTTTTTCCCGTAAGGGAAGGGCGGGGAAAGTGGCGAACGGGTGCGTAACACGTGAGAAACCTGCCCCAGAGACTGGGATAACCCAAGGAAACTTGGACTAATACCGGATACCTTCTTTCCGACACATGTCGGGTTGAAGAAATGGTCCGCTGCTCTGGGATGGTCTCGCGGCCTATCAGCTTGTTGGTGAGGTAACGGCTCACCAAGGCAAAGACGGGTAGCTGGTCTGAGAGGACGATCAGCCACACTGGGACTGAGACACGGCCCAGACTCCTACGGGAGGCAGCAGCAGGGAATATTGCACAATGGGCGAAAGCCTGATGCAGCGACACCGCGTGCGGGATGAATGCCTTAGGGTTGTAAACCGCTTTCAGGAGGGAAGAAAATGACGGTACCTCCAGAAGAAGCTCCGGCTAACTACGTGCCAGCAGCCGCGGTAATACGTAGGGAGCAAACGTTGTCCGGATTTATTGGGCGTAAAGGGCTCGTAGGCGGTTTAACAAGTCGGTCGTGAAAACCTGGGGCTCAACCCCAGGACGCCGGTCGAAACTGTTATGACTAGAGTCCGGTAGAGATGAGTGGAATTCTCGGTGTAGCGGTGAAATGCGCAGATATCGAGAGGAACACCAGTAGCGAAGGCGGCTCATTGGGCCGGTACTGACGCTGATGAGCGAAAGCGTGGGGAGCAAACAGGATTAGAGACCCTGGTAGTCCACGCCGTAAACGATGAACACTAGGTGTGGCGGACTGATTCACGTCTGCTGTGCCGAAGCTAACGCATTAAGTGTTCCGCCTGGGGAGTACGGCCGCAAGGCTAAAACTCAAAGGAATTGACGGGGCCCCGCACAAGCGGCGGAGCATGCGGCTTAATTCGATGCAACCCGAAGAACCTTACCTGGCCTTGACATCATGGATCTACCTTTTGAAAGATTGGGTGCTTCGGCGTCCATGACAGGTGGTGCATGGCTGTCGTCAGCTCGTGTCGTGAGATGTTGGGTTAAGTCCCGCAACGAGCGCAACCCCTATCCTATGTTGCCAGCGGATTATGCCGGGGACTCATGGGAGACTGCCGGGGACAACTCGGAGGAAGGAGGGGATGACGTCAAGTCATCATGCCCCTTATGGCCAGGGCTGCACGCATGCTACAATGGGTGGTACAACGGGAAGCGATGCCGCGAGGTTCAGCAAATCCCCCAAAGCCATCCTCAGTTCGGATTGGAGTCTGCAACTCGACTCCATGAAGCCGGAGTCGCTAGTAATCGTGGATCAGCTATGCCGCGGTGAATACGTTCTCGGGGCTTGTACACACCGCCCGTCACATCACGGAAGTCGGTAACGCCCGAAGTCAGTGGCCTAACCCTTTTGGGAAGGAGCTGCCTAAGGCGGGATCGGTGACTGGGATGAAGTCGTAACAAGGTAGCCGTACGGGAACGTGTGGCTGGATCACCTCCTTTCTAAGGAGCGCTTTAGGAGACATCTCACGATGGCTCTGAGCTTCTGTGAATCTGTTGGTTACTCAATAAGCGAGAACTCCACACAAGGTGTGGTGTTCGGACGAATTTGGACACGCTGTTTAGTTGTGAGGGAGTGGTCCGTCCTGCGGACGGATTGGAGATGCGCCTCGCGGCGAATCTCCGCCTTACCTTCCGGTGGTTTGGGTACGCCTCGCGGCGAAATCCAGGCTGGTTGGAGGACCGGGGCTAACTCACTTGTGAGGGAATCAACTTTTTGTTGGTTCCTGGCTTTTTGAGAACTGCATAGCGAGCACGAAAACTAAAGTATTCAATACAATCCAAGCTACTACGGGTTGACGGTGGATGCCTTGGCAGTAGGAGCCGATGAAGGACGTGGAAGGCTGCGATAAGCCTCGGAGAGCTGTCTAACAAGCTACGATCCGGGGATTTCCGAATGGGGAAACCCAGCTGGGGTAATGCCCAGTTACTCTGGCCTGAATATATAGGGCCAGTAGAGGCAACCAGGGGAATTGAAACATCTCAGTACCCTGAGGAAAGAAAAGCAAATGCGACTCCCTGAGTAGCGGCGAGCGAAACGGGATCAGTCTAAACCAGTACGGTGTAATAGCCCGACGGCGTTGCCGTATTGGTGTCGTGGGACTTGCTTGACCAAACGTCGGAATGGTCAGAGAGTTACAAAATTTGGAGATAGCGGAATCTGTCTGGGAAGCAGACCCATAGGGGGTAATAGGCCCGTACGCGAAATCTCTCAAATCTCTCAGCAATGTTCCCAAGTAGCACGGGACCCGTGAAATCCCGTGTGAATCTGTGAGGACCACCTCATAAGACTAAGTACTACCTACTGACCGATAGCGGACAAGTACCGTGAGGGAATGGTGAAAAGTACCCCGGTGAGGGGAGTGAAACAGTACCTGAAACCGTCAACTTACAAGCAGTGGGAGGGGTTCTTCGGAATCCTGACCGCCTGCCTTTTGAAGAATGAGCCAACGAGTTATCGATATGTGGCGAGGTTAAGCCGAGAGGTGTAGCCGCAGCGAAAGCGAGTCTTAATAGGGCGTCTAGTCGCGTGTCATAGACCCGAAGCCTGGCGATCTATCCATGGGCAGGGTGAAGCGAGGGTAAGACCTCGTGGAGGCCCGAACCCACCTAGGTTGAAAACTGGGGGGATGACCTGTGGATAGGGGTGAAAGGCCAAGCAAGCCAGGCGATAGCTGGTTCTCCTCGAAATAGCTTTAGGGCTAGCGTCGTATGTTCCTCGTTGGGGGTAGAGCACTGATTGGGTTAGGGGGCCAACAAGCTTACCAACCCCAGTCAAACTCCGAATCCCAACGAGCTAAGTACGGCAGTCAGACCTTGAGGGATAAGCCTCATGGTCGAAAGGGAAACAGCCCAGACCGCCAGCTAAGGTCCCAAAATCAGAACTAAGTGGGGAACGATGTGGAGTCGCCCAAACAACCAGGAGGTTGGCTTAGAAGCAGCCATCCTTTAAAGAGTGCGTAACAGCTCACTGGTCGAGTGATTCCGCGCGGATGATGTAACGGGGCTCAAGTTCTGTACCGAAGCTGCGGGTTCTCATCATTAACCCAGGCGCCTAGCGTCCAGGGGATGGGAGCGGTAGAGGAGCGTCGTGTGGGCGACGAAGCGGCGGCGTAAGCCAGCCGTGGAGACCACACGAGCGAGAATGTTGGCATGAGTAGCGAATGAAGAGTGAGAATCTCTTCCACCGATAGTCCAAGGTTTCCTGGGGAAGGCTCGTCCGCCCAGGGTAAGTCGGGACCTAAGGCGAGGCCGCGAGGCGTAGTCGATGGACAACAGGTTGATATTCCTGTACCACCATGTGCGCGTCAGGACCGAACCCGGTTTGCTAAGGAAAGCCCTTCGGGGCCTACCGACCCAACTGGTAGTAGGTCAGCAACGACGGGACGCGGAAGGGTAAGTGGACCCGGGCGATGGTTGACCCGGGGTAAGCGTGTAGGACGGGATCTAGGAAAATCCGGATCCCATATGTCTGAGGCGCGATGCCGAGCCGTATCAGGCGAAGCCACTGAACGCCCATGCCGCCGAGAAAAGCGTCTAGCGAGTTCACATGGTGCCCGTACCCCAAACCAACACAGGTGGACAAGTAGAGAATACTAAGGTGAGCGAGATAACTCTGGTTAAGGAACTCGGCAAAATTGCTCCGTAACTTCGGGAGAAGGAGCGCCCAGGTAGGGTGTAGGACTTCGCGTCCGTAGCCCGAATGGGTCGCAGAGAACTGGTCCAAGCGACTGTTTACTAAAAACACAGGAGCGTGCGAAGTCGCAAGACGATGTATACGCTCTGACGCCTGCCCGGTGCCGGAAGGTTAAGAGGATGGGTTAGCTTCGGCGAAGCTTTGAATCTAAGCCCCGGTAAACGGCGGCCGTAACTATAACGGTCCTAAGGTAGGAAACCCCTCTTGCAGGCAAGAGGGAGCTGCCCCTCCCGCTGGTGACAGCGGTGAGTGCAGTCGGCTATATGCTGGAAACTCCGGTTGTATCCGTGCGGTACTCGTTCGTGTCATAGGTACTTCGTACCTTGTGTACATGAGCAGTGAAAATCCGCCGGTGGGTGACTATGGAATGGTCACGCCGGACAATCAGCAGGAAAGACTCAGCGGCGAATGGGTCCTCGGATTCGTGGATGGAGAAGGCTGTTTTAGCGTCCCCATCTATCGCAATCACACGATGACCCTGGGATGGCAAGTCCGTCCCGAATTCGCCGTCGCTCAAAGTGCTTCCAGCCGTGACGTACTTGACGATCTTGTAACGTTTTTCGGATGTGGAAAGGTATATCTGAACCGCAGACACGACAATCACCGCGAGGATCTCCTCCGGTATTGCGTCCAGCGGCGCAGTGACCTCGAGCAAAAGATCATCCCGTTCTTTCGGGATCATCGACTGCGCACAACGAAACAACACAACTTCGAAAAGTTCGCACACGTTGTGGAAATGATGAAAGCCGATCGGCACCTGACTGTGTCAGGAATCGCCGATATAGCAAGAATCGTTGAAACGATGAACCACAGGAAGCCTTCAGCGTATCTGAGAATCCTCAGAGACCATACGCCGACCATCTCCGGGTAACGCCGGGAGATGAAGATATGGTCCGGACCCTGCGGCGACGTAGGGAGGTCGACAGAAATGATCGACCCGCCACCCGAGGGTTCGTGTCCTCGGAATGGTCTACAAGTAACAGAATCAAGCGAAATTCCTTGTCGGGTAATTGAATTGCCCGTTGGTGGGAGCGATCCCGCCAAAATAACCCACTCATAACGGCGAAGCCCTCACTGGCTGCTCGGCCAAGGATCGAGCAATAGCTAGCGGGTAATGCCGTGGGAAGTCCTCTGTCGGTTGCCACCGACATGACCCCGTAACGACTGAGCCCTTCGGGGCGAGGTACCGGTGACTGTCACACCAACAACGTATGTTGGGGGAGTGATAAATCTACCGCCGGTACAATACGTGGGCTCTCGCTTAGCAATCAACGTTTTCTTACGGTTCTAGTTGTTTCTTCGGCAAAGACTGCATTGCGGTCAGCACGAAACATCCAGGACCAGGTGCTTCCCCAGATCCTGAGTCACATCGAGTGCGGAACCATTCGATTTGGCTCGTGTATCTGACGGCGAAGTGGGAGGTGCGATGCACCTCCAGCCGAGAAACCCGATTGAGATCACGAACATCTAGTAGATGCTCGACGATCAACTGAGCGAGATGAAGGCATAGTCTATCCCCCGTGGAAACGCGGGGACCAAGATGAAGTTCCGACCTGCACGAATGGCGTAACGACTTGGATACTGTCTCAACCAGAGACTCGGCGAAATTGCAATGTGAGTAAAGATGCTCACTTCGCGCGACAGGACGGAAAGACCCCGGGACCTTTACTGCAACTTGGTATTGGAGTTTGTTGTATGACGTGCAGGATAGGTGGGAGACTATGAACCGGCGGCGCCAGCTGTCGGGGAGTCAACCTTGAAATACCACCCTTCATACAATAGTCTTCTAACCTCGATCCGTTATCCGGATCAGGGACAGTGCCTGGTGGGCAGTTTCACTGGGGTGGTGGCCTCCTAAAATGTAACGGAGGCGCCCAAAGGTTCCCTCAGCCTGGTCGGCAATCAGGCGTTGAGTGTAAAGGCACAAGGGAGCTTGACTGTGACACCTACAAGTGGAGCAGGTACGAAAGTAGGGCTTAATGATCCCTTGGCGGCATGTGGATGCGCCAAGGCCAACGGCTAAAAGGTACCCCGGGGATAACAGGCTCATACCGCCCAAGAGTCCATATCGACGGCGGTGTTTGGCACCTCGATGTCGGCTCGTCTCATCCTGGGGCTGGAGCAGGTCCCAAGGGTCGGGCTGTTCGCCCGTTAAAGAGGCACGCGAGCTGGGTTTAGAACGTCGTGAGACAGTTCGGTCCCTATCCGTCGCGCGCGCAGGAAATTTGAAGAGAGCTGTCTCTAGTACGAGAGGACCGAGATGGACATACCTCTGGTGTGCCAGTTGTTCTGCCAAGGGCATGGCTGGTTTGCTACGTATGGAACGGATAAGCGCTGAAAGCATCTAAGCGCGAAGCCGCCTCTAAGATTAGATTTCCCACCGTTTATCGGTTAAGAACCCTGGTCAGAACACCAGGTTGATAGGCCGGAAGTGGAAGCGCAGTAATGCGTGAAGCTGACCGGTACTAATAGTTCGAGGGCTTGGATTTGAATTCGGACGTTTTCGTGCTCGCTATGGAGCGCTCAAGAAGCAGCTCATAGCGTTTTGGTGGCTATGGCGGCAGGGTCCCACCTGTTCCCATTCCGAACACAGAAGTTAAACCTGCCAGCGCCGATGGTACTTGGGCCGTAGGGCCCCGGGAGAGTAGGTCGCCGCCAAACTAACCATAGGAAAAGCCCACCGGTCCGCAATGACCGGTGGGCTTTTCCGCGTCCCCAGCAACCTGTACATAGCAGTCTTCCCGGTAACTCGACAACTCGGTGGTGACAGATTCGTTGCCCGGCGCGAAACCGCTACACTCCCGCTCGCGCACAGCGAAGCGTTTGCGCGATGCACACCATCCACAAAGGAATAGCGATCACGATGGCCTTCGATGGCGAGCGCGACGAGCAACGTCGCGATGAACAAGACAGACGCGCTTCGCGTTCTCAGGATCGATCTCGTGATCAGCGTCCCCGCCGTTACAACGTTGACGGTGGAGGTGATAGCCCTCGCTGGCGACGCGACGGTTCAGATAGCGGCGGGGAGAGAGACCAACCGCGGAAATCGCGTTCGCGTGGAGACACAGACGAAGGCCGTGCCCGGCGATCACGCCAGACCGGTCGTGGCAACTCGACCAACCCTCGTCGCGGCGGAGATGAACAGGGCAGTAAAAGGTCGCGGCAATCGACCTCCAAACAGGTAGAGCGAAACCGCGGCAGTCGCGCGTCTGGCGAGTCACGCTACAACACAGATCCAAAACGTCGTGGCACCGGGCGATCTGAGGGATCGAGGTACCGCGGTGAGTCTCGCGGCGACGGTGGCGTGGATAGTCCCAGGCGTGGGCGTTCGTCGGGTTCCCGTGGTGGTGGGGTTCGTGATGGGCGTGGTAGTGCCAGTTCGCGCGACAGCGGCGGAGATGCGCGTCGGACGGGTGGCTCTCGGTACGACGGAGGATCGCGCGATAGGCAACGTGGTGATCGTTCCAGGGGACGGGATTCGTCGGGTTCCCGTGGTGGTGGGGATCGTGATGGGCGTGGTAGTGCCAGTTCGCGCGACAGCGGCAGAGATGGCGCACATGCCGATAGCCCGCGCGCTGACCGCACTCGGCGAAGCGGTTCCCCGTCGAGTTACGAGGGCAACAACAAATACGGCGAACGGGATGACTCTCGCTCCGGTCGAGACCGAGGAGCGCGGCGCCGGCAATCGAGCGCTAACGAGGGTCGAAGGCGCGGACAAGGCAGCGGATCACGATACGGTGGCGACCGAGGAAGGCGCGAGCCACGGGATGCGCAGCCTGGAAGTGGCCGGGAGTCGTCGCGATCGAGCAGGTCGCATTACAGCGGCGAGCGTGGATCGCGCGGCGGCCGGTCGGAACGCGACGGTCAGGATCGTTCATCTCAGCGGGGAGTTCAGCGATATAGCCAGCGCGACACACATAGAGATCGGGATAGAGCTCAAACCCGTCGGGGGCCAGGCGAAAGCGCAGTGGGCTCGGACCGGCGGGGCGATCTGGTGGGTGCGGCTGTCGATTTACCAAAGTGGGTGATAGACGACCTTGCCAGGGTGACATCACCAAAACGGGTGTCCGCTGCTCTCGAGTCGCTCGGCGGTGCCTCGGCAGCATTCATAGACGCACAGTTCCACCGGTCGATGAAGATGGCAGAACAAGCAAAGCAGCTTGCTCCGAGAGACGCCACCATCCGAGAGATCCTTGGCCTGTCTGCCTACCGGCTCGGTAACTGGAACGCTGCGCTCAACGAACTCAGGGCCTATCGACGGCTGTCTGGCGATCTGGTCCATGTCGCTGTCGAGTTGGATGTTCTGCGTGCTCTCGACCGATCAGACGATGTCGTGTCGCTGTGGCGCGAGTTCATTAAATGGGATGCGAGACCACCTGTCTACAAGGAAGCTCTCGTGGTGTATGCGTCGTTTCTGATCGATGGGGATGACCTTGACGGTGCAGCGGACCTTGTCCTCCCGGTTCCGCCCAAGAACGACCCGTTTCCTGAAGACCTCAAAGTCATGTACGTGGCGGCTCGCGTCGCCGGTATGCGAGGGGACACCTCATTGGCGAGGACGCTACGTGACGACATATTGCTGACCGATCCCGCATTTCCGGGCATCGAGCTGCTCGATCCCCTGCTCTGAAAACCGCGATCACGCCAGTAATCGTTTACATGTCGTAGCGCCGAGGTACGCTACGAACACCCGCACTTCCCGCAGAGAAAGGGAAGAAATGGACCTCAACGTTGTCGTCCTTGCAGGGGTGCTGGCCTGTGATCCGGAAATTCAGACATTCGATTCGGGGGCGACGCTCGCCCGCTACCTCGTCGTTGTGCGTTCGCAGACACCGGATCCACGGCTCGATGTGATCCCGGTGACGCTTTGGGGACCCGATGAAGAATCGATCAACACGCTTGTGGCCGGCACCGGCGTCTGGATCGTGGGCACGGTGCAAAGACGCTTCTGGCGGCAAGCTGTTGATCGTCCGTCGCAGCTCGAAGTTGTGGCCCTTGAGGTCACCGCACGATCAGTGGAGGATGCAGTCGAAGTTGACGTCGGATGATAATGGGCGACCGCATATTTGTTGTACCTAGATCATGATCGCCAAACGATTTGTTTGCACTAGCCTCTGCCAATGGCCAAAGTTGTTGTAAGTTGCGGATCCCAGCGCGCCGCCCTTGCCGGGGTCCACATCGGCGAACTTGGCGGCAATGCAGTTGATGCCGCCCTCGCCTCTGCGCTTGTCGCCATGGCGACGACACCTGGCATGGTCGGGTTGGACGCGGCCGGGTTCGTCACCGTGTGGCCATCTCAGGAGGGACCTCGGGTCATCGATGGATACACCGTCATGCCGGGAAAGGGACTGCCGACAACGGCCTTCGGCTCTGGGGGTATTGACATCGAGATGGACTACGGTGGTTACACCCGTACCATCGTCGGGTTTGGGTCGGTGGGAGTTTCCGGCGGGATTGCCGCCTTTGACAACGCCCACCGCCGGTGGGGAGCCGTTCCGTGGGCGGTTCTGTTTGAGCCAGCCATCGATCATGTCCGCAGGGGATTCGAGCTCCCAAGTTCGTCTGCAGACTATCTGAGGTCGTCACATGATGTCGTTTTCGGGTGGCTCGATCACTCCCGGTCCTTCCTCAACCACGAGGATGGCACACCGCTGCAAGCTGGTGATATCGTCCGCATGCCTGACCTGGTCGGTTCACTGCAGGTTCTTGCGGAACAGGGTGCCGCGACACTCTACGGAGGTGATCTCGGCCGGACGCTGTCAGCGGGGGTCCGCAATGGTGGCGGGATCGTCACCATTGCGGACCTGGCGTCGTATGAAGTGGTCGATAGAGCGCCGACACGGGCGACTGTCTCGGGCTGGCATGTAGCGACAAATCCGCCGCCAGCGGTAGGTGGCTCAGTGCTCGCAGCCCTGCTTCTACTCGCGGAAGTCGAACCGGGCGAAAGGTCACGAGATGATCGTGTGGCCCGGTGGGTCGATGCACAGAACAGAGTCCTCGCGTTTCGTAACGCCGAACTCGACCGAGCAGACGACCGGGAAGCTGCAATCCGCACGATGCTCGAGGCGGCCAGTGTCAAGAATCTGGGTGTTCTTACCGGTCCGCCATCGACCGTCCATGTCTCAGCCGTCGACGATACCGGGGCCGCTTGCTCGATCACGGTGTCGTCGGGCTACGGATCGGGTGCGATGGTGGAGGGTACCGGGATATGGCTGAACAATGCGCTCGGTGAACTCGAGTTGACCGGGGGCAGCTTCCACGGACTCGTACCGGGCGAGCGCCTTATGTCGAACATGTCGCCGACGATTGCGAGACATCCGAGTGGAGAGGTTCTGGCGGTGGGGTCGGGGGGCGCTGATCGCATAACGACTGCCATTGGATCTGTCTTGTACGGGTATTTCAACCTCGGATTGGAGCTCGAGGCTGCAGTCCTTGCCCCTCGGTCACATGTCGAGAACTATCGAGGAGAGCGTGTTGTCTCGCACGAAACCGGGTTTCCCCTACCGTCCACGACGGTGCCAGCTCTTGGCAGACGCGACCTTGGGTTTCAGCAAATGTTTTTCGGGGGAGTGCATGTTGCGGCCCGCAGCCCCGACGGCACTCTGTTCGGGGTCGGAGATCCACGCCGGTCCGGATCCACGGCGATCGGAGGCGACGGTGCGAAGTAGTCGTGGGTCGCAGGTCTGCCCGTCGGAGAACCAGCAAGCGACCGCTGATGACTGACCGTTCGAACGACTACACCTTCGCTCGGCGCGGAATTTGGCTGGTCGGACATGTCGTTGCAGTGGTTGGGGTCGTGATGTTCGTCATGCTCGGCATGTGGCAGCTGCGCAGGCTCGAGGCGCGCCGTGCGATCAACACAGCAGTCGAGCAGCGATCTTCGGGTACCGCAATGGAAATTGGAGATCTCGTCGCAAGGTGGAACGAGGACCCGTCCAAGGTCGAATACCAGCGAATCACCGTGGAAGGCACCTACGACTTTGCGAATGAATTCTTCGTTGGGCCGAGTTCTCGAGGCGGTGCGTCCGGGTATCGCGTCGTCACCCCCCTCGACTATGGCACCGGGGTTGTTCTGGTCGCTCGGGGTTGGGTGAGCCTTGGAACGCAGGGTCCGCCCTACGACGGAGCAACGGAGAGCGGCGTGGGCGTCGTTGACGGGTACATACGAAATGACGAAGTAGACGCCCGGGGGATCCCTAAGCTCGGACTTGAGATCGACTCGGGTAGAGCAGGGCGACTCGACATATCGACCCTCACGCCCGCAGCCAACGCGGCACCGTTCTTCGTCGTACAACGACTTCCAGAACCCGGCTTGCAGATCTTGGACGACGCATCGTTGGACGAGGGTCGCAACCTCAGCTACGCCGTCCAGTGGTTCCTCTTCGCATCGGTAACCACTATCGGCTATCCAATTCTGATCGTGCGTACCGCGAAACCCACCAAGCCCAAAAGTAGAAACTATTAGCGTGTTGCTGGTCCGCCGCTCCTACGGCAAGTACGTCAGTTCGCTTTTTGCGACTTCCATAGCTTTTTGCGGACCTTTAGCTCGGCAAGATCCTCGGGTCGGGTGATGTCGACGATCGACGGCCAATCGGGCAGATACTTGGTGTAACCACGGGGCTTGACGCCATAGTGTTTGGCTAAAGTTCCGATAGTCAATCGAGCCTTGTATTCGCCAAATCCGGGAATGGCCACGAGCCGTTTCATGAGTCGGTCGGCGTTCGCGACTCCCGTCCAAATATCTGCGGTGACTCCGTTGTATTCCTCGACGATGAACGTGGCAACGGACTGGACACGTTTTGCCATGTTGGCGGGGAAGCGGTGGAGCGCCGGCTTCTCGCGGAACACTGCTTCGAGTTCTTCCGAGTTCATGACAGCGATCGACTCCGCGGTGAATTCGCCGCCGAGGCGCTGTTTGAGTTCGTACGGTCCCGCGAACGCCTTCTCGGTCGGGATCTGCTGATACAGCGTAAGACCGACGAGCAACGCAAACGAGTCATCGCCGAGCAACAGGTTGGCCTCGGCGATGGAGGTGAAATATATGGAGGGCATCTCAGAAGGTTACCTGCGTTCGAGTGGACGCATATCGACGGCCCCGAGACTGCATCCCCTGCACGAGTGGCAGCGCGAGTAGTCTCGGTCGGCGCTGCAACGAACAATCGACGAAGCGAGAGCGTTTGTGACTGACAAAATATATTCGACAGATGCGTACGCCAAAACCGTGATATCGACGGTGCTCGATGTCGATAGTGACGACGGACGCGTATTGCTTGACAAAACGGTGTTCTATCCCGGTGGCGGAGGACAACCTCACGATCTGGGAGTTCTCAGCCTTGGCGACGATGTATTCGACGTCACACGTGTCGACAGCGACGGCGACGATGTCTGGCATTGGTTGGAAGGTGGGTTGCCACCGGCCGGATCGATAGTGCACGGAATCGTAGACTGGGATCGTCGGTACCGGTTGATGCGTACGCACACCGCAATGCATGCGCTGTGCGGTGTGATCTGGAACCGCTTCCAGTCTCCGGTCACCGGTGGGAACATGCGTCCAGGAGAAGGAAGACTCGACTTTGAGTTGCCCCAATGGCAACCCGAGTTCAAGCTCGAAGTCGAACGGGAACTCGTTGCTCAACTCGGGAGGACTTTACCAATCAACGTGGAGTTTCTCGATCGGGAAACCGCAGATCAGGATCCGTCGCTTATCCGCACTAAGGTCAGTCTTCTGCCACCGGGATTGACCACGGTCCGCGTGATCGACATCGTCGGTCTTGACCGCCAGGCAGACGGCGGCACCCATGTTGCCTCAACCTCCGAAGTCGGGTCGATTCGCATCGGTAAGGTGGAATCCAAAGGCAAGGGCTTCCGGCGCATTCGTATCGTGTTGGACGAACCCGAGGTCCAGCAGCCGCAGCGAACACCGTCCTAGCGGCCCAGGAATACCTCGTTTCGACCCTCTGTTGCACCCACCATGGCGCTCAGAACACTGCTAGTCGGTTTCGCGTTGATGGCGGCGGCATGTGGCGGCTCATCCAATGCTGCGGAGCAATCCACCGACACGCTGGCGACGGTAGCCGTACTTCCCAGCGGCCCATCCGCGCTCGAAACACCGCTCGCAACGGTGTTCCCACCTCCTCTCATCCCGCCCTCGCAGATGTTCTCCGGCGGGCCGCCACCCGACGGCATACCCTCGATTGATGCCCCCTCATTCCTCGACGTAGCCGCCAATCGAGACCTACTTGGCCCCGCCGAGCCCGTCGTGGCAGTCGAGATCGCTGGCGAGGCCCGCGCCTATCCCGTGCGGATCCTGATCTGGCACGAGATCGTCAACGATACGATCGCCGGCGTTCCGGTCGTCGTGACGTACTGTCCGCTGTGCAATTCCGCAATCGCATTCATTCGACGCGTCCGTGGGGTCGAAACCACGTTTGGCACATCAGGTTCGCTGTACGCAAGCTCGCTTGTAATGTACGACCGCGCAACGGAGACGTTGTGGACCCATTTTGACGGTCGGGCTGTCGTTGGGTTACTCACCGGAGACGAGTTGGAAGTAGTACCGGCACCGTTGATGGCTTGGGATGCGTTCATTGAACGCTATCCCGATGGCAGAGTTCTTGACGAAGCCAAGACCGGGTTTTCCCGCGACTACGGACGAAATCCGTACGTTGGGTACGACGCTGACGAAGACGCATTTACAACTGTCCCCGGATTCCTTGACACGAGGGAAGCGGCAAAGGAGCGAGTTGTAGGTGTGGACATCGAGGCGCAGCAGCGCGCTTACCGTCTCTCGAGTCTCTCCTCTGCGGATGGTGTTGCCGTGATCTCCGATACGCTCGACGGTGTCGACATCGTCGTGTTGTGGCAAGAAGGGCAGGCGTCTGCGCTTGACACGGAATCCATCGAAGCTGGACGTGATGTAGGGACGGTAGGTGTGTTTCTGCGAGAGGTCACGGGGCGTCAACTCACGTTTTCGGTGGTGGGGCGGCGAATCGTCGATGCTGAAACCGGTTCGATCTGGAGCGCGGCAGGGATCGCGATCACCGGCGAGTTGGCTGGGACCGAGCTCACCCGCGTGAATCACTTCGACACCTATTGGTTTGCTTGGTCGACGTTCAAGCCCGCTACCACCGTATACGAGCCAGGGTCATAAACATCAGCCCTTGGAGTGCTGCAATTCCACCGGCGCCTTGATGATTTGACATGTCAGGTACGGTGAAGGCAAGAGCAGCGTTGGAGGTGTGCGATGGCGTGGATATGGAGCGAAGACGTAGTGGAAGCCGCCAACCGCGACGGTACCTTTGCCGAAAGCTTCGTGGCCGAATGGTCGAGCGTCGCCGCGGCATGGCGGGTCGATGAGGGCGTCACAGCTATCGATATCGCCCGAGCGCTGCGGGCCGGAGACCGGCCGATGGACTCCACTCGGGGAGCTCGCTGAGCGAGCAGACGTCAGGCTGACACCTGCTTCGAAGCCGCGTCGGCCCACGAGCACGCATCGATGAACGCTGCCCGCACCACTCTTTGGTCAATTTCGACACGGTCGATGTGCCCCCAGTCACCGACTTCGTATGCACAGACGACAGACAGGGTATCCCCCAGGAGACCTTGACGATGGAGGAGAGGGTCGTTGAGGTCGGCTGAAAGGTGCAGTGCGGAGAGGACCGTCTCCATTGGGAGGTCGAGAAGGGCGTCAAGGATGGAAAATTGGCCCACTGTAAAAAACGCCTGGCTTGGCTGGTGCCGTTGGTGCTTGGCGAGAATCTCGCACATATGTGCCCGAGCTAGACCGGTAGAAGTCAGAGTTGCGGGCTTCGATGTCGCGGCCCACATCGAAAGGAGCACTGCCCATCGAGCCATTCGGCGCGTCCCGAGCAGCACCACCGCTTCTGAGATCGACTCCACTCGGCGGGGGAGCGCAAAGAACGCAAAGTTGGCCACACGCACCAAGCGCACGCTCAATCCGACATCTCGGCGGATAATGAGAGTGACATCGTCAGCCGAGGTTTCGGGGTCTTGTGGCGCTTGGAGTATCCGCAGCAGGTCCATCGATTGTTGGGGGAACGTTGCGATGTTCGACTATTTCAGGTTTCGACAGGAATTTGCCTTGAAACTCGTGGGATCCGACCGCCTTGCATAGTTCGAATTGTTGACGAGTTTCAATCTTTGCAGCGAGTGCTTTAACTCCCTGAGAATGAGTCGTTTCTGCCAGGCCCTTAGGTTGTCTCACAGAAACGTTCCGCATGTCGACCTTGATGGTCGTTGCAATGTCCCAAAGCGCAGAAGGTGGCCTTGTCGAGTCCCACCGTTCGAGAGTCATGCGATGTCCCTGTCTGTGGAGTGCGGCGAGGGCAAACTCGACGGCAGGGTCGTCACCGGAGTCATCACGGACCTCGATCACAAAGCGAGCGATCGAATATTGGTTGTCTAGCAACATGGGTAAGTGCCATATGGCGTTCCTTTGCTACGCATTCAGATTTGTCAACGACATGACTAGCCAGTCGGCAGATATCCGCCCAGCGGGAGCGTTTCAGAGACACCTCGTGCGACCACTCCGCGCGCCGCAGGTGCCAAGTGACCCGAACGGAAAGGAATCCGGTTGCGACCCGCTCCGGCGACCGACTGGTACGGTACAGGTGTCGGTGCGGTAGGCTCTTGGTCGTTCCTTCCCCGTGCCGGCGAGAATCGATGCAGCAAGCAACATCTACGACGTTCGTAATCTTCGGAATCACCGGCGACCTCGCGCACCGTAAGCTGATACCAGCCCTATTTGACGTGATCGCGGGGCGTGAAAGTCCCGTTCGCATCGTCGGTGTATCTTCTCGTCCGATAGGAGACGACGGAGTTCGTGAGATCATCTCGAAGTCTCTCGCCAACCATGGGGGGTTCGCGCAAGACGTTGGTTCCACGATCGCAGAGGCCACACATTGCCACGTTCCTCGCAATGCTGAAGACCTCGCGATATTGGAGGAGCGCCTCAACGATGTGGAATCTGGTCGGCCGGCAAACAGGGTATTTTATCTGGGCGTTCCACCGGACGCGGCTGCGCATACCGCAACGATGATCGGCATGGCACGCCTTGCTGACGGTGGCGGCTGGGGGCGGATCGTTGTGGAAAAACCCTTTGGCCGCGATGGTGTTTCGGCCGCGCTCCTGAACACGTTGCTCCACACGCATTTCTCCGAGGATCAAATCTATCGCATGGATCACTACCTGGGCAAAGAGGCCGTCCAGAACCTTTTGACCTTTAGGTTTGCGAACCCGCTGTTTGAAAGTACTTGGAACCGGGATCGCATCGAGTCCGTGCAGATACAAGTTACGGAAACCCTCGGTGTCGGGTCACGTGCTGGGTATTACGACGGGGCAGGCATCGTTCGCGACATGGTGCAAAACCACCTGACCCAACTTGTTGCTCTTGTGGCGATGGAGGCGCCGTCGAGCTTCACAGCCGAGGCGATTCGCAACGCCAAGGTCGGCGTGTTGCAGTCGATTCGCACCGTCTCCGCATCGGATGTCACGTTCGGTCAATACACGGCGGGGAGCATCAACGGCATCGCCGCGGCGGGCTACACGGACGAACCCGGTGTGGACTCGGAATCGCATACCGCAACGTATATCCGCCTTAAGCTGTCTATCGATACGTGGCGCTGGCAAGGTGTCCCGTTCTATCTCTCAACAGGCAAGCGTCTTGATGAACATGTCAGCACGATTGTTGTTACGTA